>DMQJ01000456.1:317-7835 GCA_003455715.1 Acidimicrobiaceae bacterium
GCACCGGCAATGTGTCGGCGGAGGTGCAGGTGGGCCATGAGTTGGTCCGGCTCGATCGGGCCGAGGAGGTTGCCGATCGAATGGTGCAGCTGGCGGCCCGCACGCAGGGCCCGTTGTATGTGGCGTTGGCCGATCACGCCGTTGCGGTGTTGAACGGCGACCATGTCGTGTTGGCCCGAGTGGCTGACGTGTTGGAGCGCATCGGATGGCTGCTCAGCGCCGCAGATGTCGCCTCGCACGGTGCCGATGCAGCTCGCCGGGCAGGAGACCAACGGGCCTCGGCGCGGTTGGTGCAACGAGCGGCCGACCTGCGGCAGCGGTGCGATCAGGGCCTGGTGTCGACCGCTCTCTCGGCCGACATCGGCCCGGTGGCGCTCACCCGGCGCGAACGCGAGATCGGTCTGCTTGCAGCCCAGGGTTTGCCGAATCGCGAGATCGCGGAGCGCTTGTTCATCTCCCGGCGCACTGCGGAGAACCACCTTGCGAAAGTGTTCGACAAGCTCGGCGTGAGATCGCGGGCCGAGCTCGCCGCAGTGCTCGCCGGCTAGTTGGTGCTGGGTTCGCGGGACGGACGACGCGTACCCAGCATTACCGGCACGACCTCCTCACCCACTTGCCGTGGAGCGCCATAACGGGCACTCTGCGCTACGTGGCACCGATTGATGAGCGGGACGTGATGGCGGAGCCAAATGCGCCTCCGGCCCGGAGGCGCCGGTGGTGGATCGCATGCGGTGTAGCCCTGGCCTGCGCTGCGCTCATCGGCGGGGCGTTCTTGGTGCTGGGGTCGATCTTCGATCACTGGAACGGTTGGGACATCTCCATCACCAACAACTGCGGCCACGACGTCTATGCGGATGACGGGCGAGATGGCATCTCCATAGGGGCTGGGGAGACGATCAAGTGGGACGGGGCCACACAGTCGGGAGACAAGACCATCAGCCTGTGGTCGTCGCCGTCCGACCACGTGAGAGGCGGCGATGGCCTCGTCGTGGAGTTGCATGGCGATTCGGTGCTGACAGGCTCTCAGTGCCCTTAGCCCAGATCTGCCGCTCTGCGCTGCTACCCAGAACGCGCTATGGCTTCGGCAAAGCCTTGGCGGCGAGGTCCTCAAGTAGCAGGGCGTAGGACTCTCGGGTCAGGACATCTCCGAAAAGCAAACTGTCGAGAGCATCGACTTCGAGTTTCCGGATCTGCTGTGCGGCCTTCCGAAGGTCGCGTGCAAGTTGAGCAGAGTCCCCTGGTACGTCGTCGCGCCACGGATTGTACGAGGGCATGATCGTTCCCCACCCACACGCCCAGGCAACAGACTCTGCGGAGAAGTCGAACGCATCGATCCCGCAGCACCCCGCTACGCAATGCCTCTCCAGGGACAGCCAGAACCAGTCTGCCTCCGGAAGAAATGGGTCAATCTTCGGCCGTAACACCCACTCCGTACTTTCGGGGCGGATGGCTTCCCATCCACCGCTCGCGAGGTCGTCGACCATGACGACACGATAGACGCACGGGTTGGCGGGTCCCGTAGAAGCTGGAAGCCGGCCGTATGAGGAGTCCTGGAGGGATGTCGCGACTCGCAGCAGTCCTGGCAGCTGAGAACCGCCCAGACCTGCCGATAGGCGCTGTTGACCAGGCGTTCGTGAGCGGGCAGTCTGCATGCCGTGGCCGACTTTGTTCAACCCGACGCCGAGGGGGAATCGGTGACGCGGGCCGACCGGCTGACGCTCGTGAGCGAGGTCGGTTGGCTTTACTTCGAGCCACCCATTTTCGTCCAAGCTGGCGAGTGCTTCTGGGTGAACGACCGCACGCTCTACGTTCGGTCAACAGACAGGGAGGTGCGCTCGGTTGAGGCGCGAGCCTCGCGTCCTACCGATCGGCGCTGACATCGCGAAGTAGCGCAGAGCTGTCGGTCTGCGTGGCCAGGAGTGCATTCCTACCTTCGACGGCGTGGGGGCTGAATCACACGCCGGAGGCGGGTGGTGATGTCGTTGAGGTCCGGGTTGGATGCGGCGATCCACACGACGAGTTCGTAGACGTCGTCGTTCGAGGCGCGTGACGCCTTGATGCCATTGAGTTCGAGGAACACTGCGGTGGCCAGCCAGCCGAGTCGCTTGTTGCCATCCACGAGTGCGTGATTGTTGACGATCGATTGCAGGAGCGCCGCTGCCTTGGTGACCAGGTCGGGGTACGCGTCCTCACCAAACGCAGTGGTCTGTGGGCGGGCCGCGGCAGAGCCGAGTAGGCCGATGTCGCGAATCGGTGGCGGGTCGCCGAGCAGTCTGCGTGCAAGATCGACGAGGTCGTCGACGTCGAGAAACTCGATCGGCTCGCTCACTCGCCAAGGCGTCGCAGGGCGTCGGCGTGCGTGCTCATGACCAGTGCTGCCGCAGCACCGACTCGGTCGCTGTGTTGGCCGCGGCTGACGAACTCGCGGACCGCTCGTCGGGCGGCTTCCTGCATCGAGATGCCCTCTGCGTCGGCACGCTCGCGGAGCGCTGCCTGCTCGGTGTCGGTGAGGCGGAGTGTCATGGCCACATGCGCATGGTATCAGTTCGATACCGCACCGAACTGCCGCTAGGCGTGCATGGTCATGCTGACAATTCGCAGACGCCCGCTAGTGCTCAGAGGGAGCCGTCCGCTCTGCCTCGCGACGGAAGCCTTCTGCTTCGGTGCGCAGGATGCCGCGCAGCCTTCGGCCCAACAGGGCGCCCATCACACGGGCACCGCGGCCGCTGAGGGTCAACCGCAGGGTGTTGCTGCATCCGCCCGCGGTCGGCTCCACCAGGTGTGTGGCCAACATCCGCGTGCCGAACACCGAGGCACTCCACTCGAAGCGGCAGCCCTCCTCGACGGTCTGCACCGTCCACACCGTGGGTCGTTGGCCCGGCTGCTTCACCGTCGCCTGGCGGCCGGGGCGCAGCGGGCCGTCGTCGTGCCAGCGCACGGAGGTGATGGTGGGGGTGAGGGTGGGCCAATGCTCGGGGGTGGTGTTGAGCGCCCACACCACGGCGGATGGTCCGGCAATGTCGATGCTGTGTTCGATGGTCGTTGCCATGGCGAAAGTGTACCAAATGGTACATCTGCTTGACCAGGGAATAGGGTGGTGGCGTGACGGATGCAAGGTCAGTGCTGTTGGAGCGAGTGGTCGACGATGTTGCTGCGCAGGGTTTGGGTGATCGCAGCTTGCGCGACCTGGCGGCGGCGGTGGGCACGAGCCACCGAATGCTCATCTACCACTTCGGGTCGCGGGTGGGGCTGGTGACCGCCATCGTCGAGGAGGTGGAGGCGCGTCAGCGGGCGCTGATGCGCGAGCTAGCGGCTGCGTCGCCCCACGCCGACTCCGCCGACATGGTGCGCGCGGTGTGGACGCAGGTCACCTCACCCGACGTGCTGCCATTCGTGCAACTCTTCTTCGAGGCCGTCGCATACGCGGCGAGGGCAGGCGAACTTGGCTCACGGTGGGAAGCCACCGCGCCGTGGCTGGCTGATGCAACTCGAGCCGCTGCGACCGCGGGCGTGCAGGCCGACGACCCCGTGCTGCGATTGGGCGTGGCCGTCATCCGCGGGCTGCTGGTCGATGTGATCACCACGGGCGACGTGGTACCGGCGACTGCTGCGCTCGAACGGTTCCTCGCCATGTGGGCAGCGACCGACGCCGCGACGAGCCGGCGCGGATAGTTGCACTGAACAAGGACTTTCGACCCTGAGCCGTGCGCCACCGGTGCGCGACCATGGCGCGACCATCGATGACCAGGGGGACATCACCGTGAGCCAGACCACCACCCTTGCCGACGACGCATCAGCGGGCATCCATCAGTTCGCGGTGGAGGAGTTCGACGTTGTCGTGGTGGGCGCGGGCATCTCCGGCGTTGGCGCCGCGTACCACCTGCAGGATCAACGGCCGGGCACCTCGTTCGTGGTGCTCGAGAACATGGACGGCTTCGGCGGCACCTGGAAGTTCCACAAGTACCCCGGCGTGCGCAGCGACTCCGACCTGTACACGTTCGGGTACCGATTCAAGCCGTGGACCAACGCCCCCATCGCCTCGGCCGAGGAGATCCTCAAGTACATGGGCGAGGTCATCGACGAGAACGGCCTGGCGCAACACATCCGCTACTCGCACCACGTCGATGCCGCCGACTGGAGCGAGGCCGACCGCAAGTGGACCGTCGACGTCACCAACAACGCCACCGGCCAGCGCATCAGGTTCCGCTGCAACTTCCTGTGGATGTGCCAGGGCTACTACAAGTTCGACAAGGGCTACACCCCCGAGTGGCCCAACATGAGCGCCTACAAGGGCCAGCTCATCCACCCGATGGAGTGGAACGACGACGTCGACTACAAGGGCAAGAAGGTGTTGTGCATCGGCTCGGGTGCCACCACCGCCACCGTGGTGCCGGCCATCGCCGCCGACTGCGACCACGTCACCGTGCTGCAGCGGTCGCCCACCTATTTCTGGACCGGCCGCAACGCCAATGAAGTGGCCGACATGTTGCGCGAGCTCGAGATCGACGAGACATGGATCCACGAGATCGTGCGCCGCAAGGTGCTGCACGACCAGGAGGCCGTCACCCAACTGTCGTTCCAGGCGCCCGACCTGGTGAAGGACGAACTGCTCAACAACGTCAAGTCCCTCCTGCCCGAGGGCTACGACATGAAGCACTTCACCCCGAAGTACCGGCCGTGGCAGCAACGCCTCGCGTTCGTGCCCGACGGCGACCTGTTCGCCGGCATCAGCGCCGGCAAGGCCAGCATGGTCACCGACGAGATCGCGACCTTCACCGAAACCGGCGTGGTCACCAACGACGGCACGGTCATCGACGCCGACATCATCATCAGCGCCACCGGCTTCAACCTCAGCGTGCTGGGCGACATCCCGTTCTCGCTCGACGGCCAGCCGGTGAACTGGCCCGACACCGTCACCTGGCGGGGGATGATGTTCACCGGTGTGCCCAACCTGCTGTGGGTGTTCGGCTACTTCCGGGCCAGCTGGACTCTGCGCGCCGACCTCATCTCCGACCTGGTGTGCCGCCTGCTGGTCACGATGGAGGCCAAGGGCGCCACCAAGGTGGTGCCGCAACTGCGGCCCGAAGATGCCGACATGCCCATCGGTTCGTGGATCGACCCCGACAACTTCAACCCGGGCTACCTCATGCGCAGCATGCACCTCCTGCCGCAAGCGGGCGACAAGCCCGAATGGCGCCACACGCAGGACTATTGGACCGAGCGCCAGACCCTGCCCGCCGACGACTTCAGCGACGGCTGCCTCCAGTTCGACTGAACCGGGAGTCTTCCCGGTACGCCCGCTGACGGCCCACACGTACCATCGCCACATCGCACGAGACGACGGAGGCGACGATGGCGTTCAACTTGAACAACTGGTGGGACAACCTGGTGGAGGCCGGTGAGGAGTTCATCGACGACGCTGGCGAAGCCATCAGCGATGCTGCCAACACGGTGGGCAACGCTGTGGGTAACGCGTTCAACGAGGCCGGTGCCGCCATCGGCAACGCTGCCCAAGACGTCGGCCAGGCGCTCGGCGATGCGGTCGACGCAGTGGGCGATCACCTGGTGCGTGGCGCCGAAGGCGCCTACGACCTGGCCATGGGTGCGGGTGAGGCGGTGGTCGACTTCCACGAGGTGCTGGCTGGCATCGCCGTCGGTGAACGCCCGTTGAGCGACCTGGAGGAGTGGTATCAGGAGCACGACGATGCGCTCATCTACGACCCGGTCGAGTGGTCGACCACCGGACTGCTGGATGTGCGCCACGACGAAGGCACCAACTGGGATGTCAGCTTCGACATCGGCTTCGCCGAGGCCCAGATGGACATCGGCACGAGCGGCTTCCACGCCGAGGGCGAAGTCGACGTGGAGGTGCTCTCGGGTGAGTTCAGCATGGGCCACGGCGAAGGTGTGTCGGCCGAGTTCGAGTTCGGGGCATCGTGGCTGCCGTCGCCCGGTTTCTCCGGCCACATCCAGGCCGGAGATGGCGAGTTCTCCTACGGCGGGGCCGTGCAAGGCACGTTCCTCGACACCGGCGGAACGGTGGGTACCGGCCTGAACGTCGACGAAGACGGCCGCTGGTCGGTGGGCTACAAGCCGCCCACCGACGATGCTGAGGCCGACAAGCCCGGCTACGAGCTCCCTGACTTCCCTCGGCCCAGCGAGCCGCCCGTCGCCAACGACGACGACCTGTTGGTGGTCGACCGCGACCGCCCCGGTTTCGTCCGCCCGGGAGCCACGGCCCCCGACGACAGCAAGCCCGACGACAGCAAGCCCGACAACGATCTCCCCGATCCGCTCGTGCGCGATGTCGACGCGGGGGTGGACGCGCCAAAGCCCGATGGTGGGAAGCCCGGTGCCTTCGACCCGAACGTCGGGCTGCCCGATGCCGTCAAGCCCGATGCCGTCAAGCCCGATGCCGGCGCACCTGCGGCTGGCGAGCCTGAGGTCGTCGATCCGGTCGAGCCCCCCACACTCGAGGTGCCCGACTTCGACCTGCCTGATCCGCTGCCGCCGAAGCCAATCCCTGCTCCGGCCGCTTCCGACGAAGCGCCTGTCGACGACCCGATCGTCGAGATCCCTGACCTTGAGTTGCCGATTCTGCCCGGTTTGCCCAGCACCCCGGATGAGCCGGTGGTCGACGATGTGGTCGTGGGCGACGAGGTGGTCGAGGCCCCGGAGCCAGAGACCACTCCCGCTGAGGCCCCCGCTGCCGAGACACCTGCCGACGACCCGATCGTCGACATCCCTGAGGGTGTGGCGCCGCCGGTCGACGCCCCGATCGTCGACGTGCCCGAGTACGAGGCGCCGGTGGAGGCGCCCGTCGACGATCAGGTCGACGTGTACGAACCCACCGAGCAGGAGAGCGACTTCCAGCAGCGCATCGAAGCGGCGGAAGACGCGGCCGAGGCAGCGTCATCGATCTGGGACGACCTCGGCGACTGAACCCTCGCCCTACAGGTGGCGGGGGACGCCGTCGTCGAGGGCGACGCCGGTGCTGTTGAGCAACATCGCCACGAGGTGGTAGTTGCCCACGGTGGCCACCAGGTCGAGCACCTGCTCGGTGGAGTAGTGGTCGGTGAGCGCAGCCCACGTGATGTCGCTGAGCATCGACTGCTGGTGCAGTTCGTCGGCGGCCACCATCAGCAACCGCTCGTGGTCGCTCCACCCGCCGCGCGGACCCATCTTCACCTGTTCGATCTCGTCGGCGGTGATGCCGCACCGCATGCCGATCACCACGTGTTGGCCGAACTCGTAGCGGCTGCGGCAGTTCCATCCGGTGCGCAAGATGAGCAACTCGCGGTCGCGTTCGCTGAGGGTGTTCTTCGACAGCGTGTGGGTGGCGAACACCAGCCAGCGACGCAGCAGGTCGGGGTGGTGGGCGAGGGTGCCGAAGATGTTCAGCGGTGTGCCGTCGGGCCCATTGAGGCCTTTGGCGAACAGTTCGCCGAGGCGCGGGTCGTCGTCGGCACGACGCGGGGTTAGCCGTGGTGTGGTGGGGGACGCCGTCGTCGAGGGCGA
>DMQJ01000012.1:0-4149 GCA_003455715.1 Acidimicrobiaceae bacterium
CCGCATCTTCAAGCCGCTCGGCTGATCACCTCTCGCCGCGTCGCTCCGCTCCTCGTTGCGGTGGTTCTGGCCGCGTGCAACGCCGACCCCGCCGCGCAACCGTCGAGCAGCGCGTCACCCACCAGCGCCGCAGCCGCGCCGTCCACCATGCCGGCCACCACGCCGCCCACCACGGCCACATCGCCCACTGCACCCACCACGAGCGGCCCGTCCATCGTCCCCGTGCCGCCACCCACCACCCACTCGGCGCTGGTCGACTGCCTCGCCACATGGCCGTTGCGCGAACGAGTCGCCCTGCTGGTGTGGCCGTCGGTGTACTCGGCCGACTGGGCGGGCGCCATCACCGCAGTGCGCGACCACGGCGTCGGTGGGGTGATCCTGATGAAGCCCGACGACGCGTTCGCTGCGCAACTGGCCACCCGCCTCGGCGAACTCGACGCCGCCAGCCCGCACGGTGTGCTGGTGGCCACCGACGAGGAAGGCGGGCAGGTGCAACGGCTGCGTGCGCTCGGCGTGCTCCCCTCGCAGGAAGACATGTCGAACTCCGATGCCGACGTGGTGACGGGCATCCTCTCCGCCCACGCCGCGGTGTTGCGCGACGCGGGTGTCGACGTGGTGCTCGGCCCCGTGGTGGATGTGCGCCCCGCCGACGGCAGCCCCGACCCGCTCGGCCAGGGTCGCCTGTTCGTCGGCCAGCCCGAGCAGGTCGCGGTGCTCGGTGAGCGCTACGTGCAGGCCTGGCAGTCGGCCGGGTTGCTGCCCACGCTGAAGCACTTCCCCGGGCACGGCGACGCCAACACCGACACGCATGAGGCGCTCGGTGTCCCCCCGCCGCTCGACCAACTCCGCGCCTGGGACCTGGTGCCCTACGCCGAACTGGCCGACAGTGGCGCCGCCGTGATGGTGGGCCACCTCGACGTGCCCGGCCTCACCGACGGCGTGCCCGCCTCACGGAGCGCTGCCGCGATCACCTTGCTGCGCGACGAGCTCGGGTGGGGCGACGCACTGGTGATGACCGACGCGTTGGGTATGGGCGGCGTGGGCCTGTCGGTGCCCGACGCCGCCGTGGCCTCGCTGGCCGCAGGCGTCGACGTGGTGCTGTTCACCGACACCGGCCAAACCGGTGCGGTCATCGACGCCATCGTGGCCGCCGTCGAACGCGGCGAGTTCTCCATCGACGCCTCGGCCGTGCGGGTGGCACGCGAGCTGGAAGCCCGCGGCCGCCCCTGCCAGCCTCGCTCGCCGTAGACAACTCCCCGTGGCCGACAGGCCACCACGAGTGCTACGGTGCGTGGTCGACGGACGGGACGGTGCGGGCCATGCTGGATTTCCTTTCTGCGAACACGCGGGCGGTCAACGCCCAGCGCGCCGCGCTCGAAGCGCTGGAGATGGCGTTCGGCACCACGACGCCCCACTGCGAACTCCTGCTGCTGAATGCCACCGTGGGGCACGACCTCGTGGCCTTGACGAACCACATCACCGCCCAGTGTCCGGGCACCCGCGTGTTGGCCGCCTCGTGCGCTGGCGTGGTGGGCCGCGAAGGGCCCGGCGAGTCGATGCACGACATCGCGCTCATGGGCGTCCGCGGCGAAGGGTGCACGGTGGCCCACATCGATGGACTCTTCGGCTCCACGTCGTTCGCCAAGGGCGTGGAGCTCGGCACGCAACTGCTCACATCGCCGCAACCGGTGCGCATGGTCTACCTCCTCGCGTCGGGCATCGACATTGCCAACGACCAGCTCATCGCCGGCATGGAGCACGTGCTCGGCACCGAGGTGGTCATCTTCGGCGCGACGTCGAGCGACCAAATGCAGGGCGTCGCCACGTTCCAGGCCATCGACGGCGCCATCCATCAGCACGCGGCCTTCGCCGTCGGCATCTGGGACCCCACCCTCACCGTCGACACACAGGCAACGCACGGTTTCGTTGCCACCGGCGAACCGATGGTGGTCACCGCTGCCGACGGCAACCGCATCATCGAGCTCGATGGCCACCCGGCGTGGCCCACCTTCCTCCAACGGCTCGGCCTGCCTCCGACGGCCACCGAAGCCGACACCATTCCCATCGGCGCACTGGCCGAAGCACTCCCTGCGAACCTGGCAGCCGAGTACGGCAACGATCACATCCTGCGCGTGGTGACCCACCACTCGCTCGACGGCGACATCATCTACGCCACCGAATGCGCCGTGGGCACCGAGCTGTGGCTCACCGTGCGCGACGAAGACCGCATCTTCCGCGACATGGATCGAATGATGACGGCGATGACCTCGCGCAACCCGGGCCGGTCGCCCATCGCCGTCTTCCAAGCCGACTGCCTCGCCCGCGGGCGTCGCCTGTTCAACAGGGTGATGAAGGAAGAGCTCGTGCATCGCATGCAGCAACCCTTCGCCAGCGACGGTGTGGTGCCGCCGTGGTTCGGCATGTACGGGTTCGGCGAGTACGCCCAGCTCGGTGGCCGCAACGCGTACCACAACTACACCACCTCGTTGGCCGCCCTGTACCGAACGGGGGAGACGTCGTCGTGAACGCGGCGAACCCGAACGGCGCCCCTCGCAGCGACGTCGAGTTCAACCTGCTCCAACAACAGCTCATCACGGTGCGCGCCCGCCTCGACCGCCAAGTGATGCAACTGATGCGGCTCAGCCAGGTGTCGAACCAGCTCCTCGGCCGACAAGACGACTGGCCGGTCGCACCCGCCTTTGCCGAAGCCATCGTCGACGTGCTCGACGTGGCGGTGGCCGCCGTGTGGGTGTTCAACGGCGACCGTCACGAGCCGTCGTTCGGTAGCTGTGGCCTCACCGGCTCGTCGTCGCACCTCGAGCTTCTGGAGGCTGCCGGTCCACAGTTGGCCGCCTCACTTGCCGCGTCACGACACCCCACCCGCCGGCTCGATTCGCTCGGTCTGCGACCCGCGGTGGGCGAGTCGCTTGCCGACGCGCTGGTGTGCCCCGGCATCGGGCGCGACGGCACCCTCTCAGCTGTGGTGCTCGCCGCCAACACCGCCACCACGGCCGGCATTGCCGAACCGATCAGCGACGACACCGCTGCGCTGTTGGCCGTGCTGGCCGAGAAGTGCGCCGCCCATCTCGACCACCGTTCCGACCGCCGACGCCACGAAGCCGACATCCACCGCCTCGCCTTCTTCGACCTGCTCACCGACCTGCCCAACCGCCGCCTCCTCGGCGATCGTCTGCAGAAGGCGCTTCAACAACGCGACCACTCCGGCGACATCACCGCGGTGGTCATGCTCGACCTCGACCGGTTCAAGACCCTCAACGACACCCACGGTCACGCTGCAGGCGACCAACTGTTGCGCGCAGTGGGGCGGCGGCTCACCACACTCATCCGCCACTCCGACACCGTCGCCCGGTTGAGCGGCGACGAGTTCGTGCTCCTCCTTGAGCATCTGGGAAGCGATGTCGACGGGGCAACGCGAACGGCGCGCATGGTGGCCGACAACGTGCTGCACGCGCTCAACGAGCCGTACCAACTCGACGTGGGCACACTGCACCACAGCGCCAGCATCGGTGTGGCCGTGGCCGATGAGCCGCACCGCTCGGTGGAGACGCTTCTGAAGCAGGCCGACGTGGCGCTGTACCAGGCGAAAGCCGATGGCCGAAACAGCGTGCGCTTCTTCCACCCGTCGATGCAGGTGCGCGTCGACACGCGCAGCGCGATGGAGGCACACCTGCGCGAAGGGCTGCATCGCGAAGAGTTCTCCGTCGTGTACCAGGCGCTCGTAGATGGCGACCGCCGCATCGTGGGCGCCGAAGCGCTGCTGCGGTGGACGTCGGCCCACCGGGGTGCCGTGCCGCCCGCAGAGTTCATCCCCGTCGCGGAGGAGTGCGGGGTCATCCACCCGCTCGGCGAGTGGATGCTCGATGCCGTGTGCAAACAACTCGTGTCGTGGCAGCGCGACGCGCCACCGGGGTTCCGGGTGTCGGTGAACCTGTCGGCACCCGAGTTCCTGCACCCCGACTTCCCCGACCGGGTGCTCGCCACGCTCCACCGTCACCATGTCGACGGGCGGCGACTGCGTTTGGAGATCACCGAAGCGACGGTGCTCACCGACCTTGCCTACGCCGCTGAGCGCATGGACCACTTGCGCGACCACGGCATCGAGTTCTCGCTCGACGACTTCGGCACCGG
>DMQJ01000012.1:4357-4934 GCA_003455715.1 Acidimicrobiaceae bacterium
TCGGCACCGGCTACTCGTCGCTCACCTACCTGCGACGCCTGCCGGTCGACGAGGTGAAGATCGACCGCAGCTATGTGCATCGTGTGCTCGTCGACCCCGACGACTCGGCCATCGTGCGCGCTGTGCTGGCTCTGTGCGATGCGCTCGACCTGCGCGTCGTGGCAGAGGGCGTGGAGACCAGCGAGCAGTGGGCGGCGCTCGCGGGCGCCGGGTGCACCCACTTCCAAGGATTCCTCTTCGGGCGACCGATGCCGCCACCCGCGCTGCTGTACGGCCTCGCCGCCACCCACCAGGCTGCGCTCCTCCGCGTGGGAGGCTGACGCTCGCCCTAACAGATGCGCGGCAGTTGCTCGCCCAGCGGGCGATCCACCACCCGAGTGGTGCCCAGCGCCGTGCGAGCCACCACCAGGCCTGCGTGCTCGGCGGTGACGTGGCCGATCACCACGGCTTCCGCCCCCAGCGGGTGAGCGCGCATCGCGTCGACAACGGCGTCGGCTGCGTCGGGCGCGACGAATGCCACCAGCTTGCCCTCGTTGGCCACGTAGATCGGGTCCATCCCCAGCATAGATCGGAAGAG
>DMQJ01000280.1:0-496 GCA_003455715.1 Acidimicrobiaceae bacterium
TCGCAGCGATCGCTGTCGCTGCTGCAGTTGCGCTTGCAGGCTGCGCTCGCGGCGACGGTGGTCGCAACGATGCCCGGGAGGAGTTCATCACTCAACTCGTCGACGGCGGGCTGGATGCCGGGCAGGCGGAGTGCATCGCCGAGTCGTTCTTCGAGACGCGCAGCAACGACGAGTTGAACGAGTTCTTCGCACGCGAGGAACTCACCGACGACGAGCGTGCGGAGTTCGCGGCCCTCACCCGTGTGTGCACCGTTCCGGTGACGGGCTGACCGAGTGCTCACTCGCCTCCCGGGTGGCGAGTGACCACTCGGGTGGGCGGTGTCTCACTCGGGTGGGTGGTGTCTCACTCGGGTCAGGCGGGTCAGTGGGCGGCGGGGGCGGTGCCGTCGGCCTTCTTCTTCGGCGGGGGCACGCCAACGCTGACGGCCTTGTCGGCCCACTCGGGCCAGCGGCGACGGCTCACGATCGACAGGGTACGCAGCAGCTTCATCGCCAC
>DMQJ01000280.1:716-3201 GCA_003455715.1 Acidimicrobiaceae bacterium
GGTCAGAACAAACGACGGGCCTCCATGACGCCGTCGTTGATCATGCGAGTGATGACTTCCTCACCGAGCTCGGTGCGAACGATGGTGAGGGTCCAGTCGTTGTCCTTGCCGATGCCGCCGGTGGAGATGTCGGCGTGCTCGGCCGCGAAGTCGGGGCAGTGCTTGCAGCCTTCGCGGGTCCACTGATGGCATTCCTTGAGGTCGATCTCGTGGTACGAGCCGTCCTTCATCCAGATCTGGAAGACGCCCTTGATGTTCATCTTCACCATGTCCTGCTTCTTGAGGCCGTACTTGGCCTCAAAGAGCTCGGGGAAGATCGCGTCGTCGAACGTCTTGCTGCACAGCAGGCCGATGTTGAACAGGAACGGCTTGCTCACCTTGCCGGCCTTGCGGTCCCACATGGTGGGCGGCGACGAGGTCTGGCAGCCCATGCCCACCAGGGCCAGGCGGCTGAACCCTTGCTCCTTCGCCTCACGCAACGCCAGCGGGTTGGCGCAGTAGGTGTAGCGGCTGCCGGCGGTGGCCAGCACCTCTTCCTTGTTGCGCGCCAGCACGGGCTTGGCCTTCCACGCATCGTCGGGCTCGACGCCGCTCACCATGGCAGCCTCGATGTAGTCGTTGTCCATCAGCCAGGTGAGCATTGCGGTGACGAAGCCACCGTCCTGCCCCTTCTCGTGCTGCGTGGGGTCGCTGGCGCGGGTGAGCAGTAGCTGGCGCCAGATGCCGCTCATCTCGTTCTCTTCGCGCACCCGGCCGAACAGGTGCATGTCGGCCGCCGGTTCCCACGCACGGAACCGCGGGCAGGCACGGGTGCAGGTGGTGCACCCGCCGCCTTCACCGAAGCCGTGTACGCAGTTGGCCGGCCCCAACTCGTCCTCGAGGTGGAACGGCTTGTACTTGCCCTCTTCGTGTTCGTAGCCGATGACGTCGTGCGGGCAGGTGACCACGCAACCCGCGCAGCCCGTGCACAGACCCGTGGTGATGACCTCGGCGTACAGCTCTTTCCACTGGGCGGTCCAGCGGCCAGCTTCGGCGGGGGTCTCCAACGTGCCAGTGGCGTCAGCAGTCATGGTTGCGACAGTAGGCGCGTCGGCGAGGGCATGTCGCACTCACACGCTGTTCACGGAGGTGCACCACCGGCGAAACACGCTGGAAACATGAGCGCGGGAATCTGCGGCCGCCCCTACAACTTCACCCCGTGCAGGAGACCCTATGGACAGCGGCAACGTCGCGTGGGTCCTGGTGTCGGCAGCCCTTGTGCTGTTCATGACGCCAGGCCTCGCGTTCTTCTATGGCGGCATGGATCGCACTCGCAATGTGCTGAACATGCTGATGATGAACTTCTACTGCCTACTCGTCGTCCCCATCGTGTGGGTCGTCGTCGGCTTCTCGTTGGCCCAGGTACCGTTCGACAACGGATTCATCGGCAACTTCGATGCAGCCTTCCTGAAGGACATCGCGATCACCGGCGAGGACGGCGGAATGGGCCTCGCGACCGTCGCCTTCCTCGGCATGTTCGCTGCCATCACCCCGGCACTCATCTCCGGCGCCGTGGCCGACCGGATGAAGTTCTCGGCCTGGGCCATCTTCGTGCCCGTCTGGTCGCTCATCGTCTACGTGCCGGTCTTCAAGTGGGTCTACGGCGGCTGGTTGTACGACCGTGGCTCCATCGACTTCGCCGGAGGCACGGCCATCCACGTCAATGCAGGTATCGCCGCGCTGGCTGCCGTGATGGTGCTCGGCAAGCGCAGGGGTTGGCCGCAGGAAGGCCACCCGCCGCACTCGATGCCGCTCGTGATGATCGGTACCGGCATCCTGTGGTTCGGGTGGTTCGGCTTCAACGCCGGTTCGGCGCTCGCCGCCAACGGTCAGGCCGTGCAGGCGTTCATGAACACGTTCCTCGCTGCCGCCGCTGCCGGTCTCGCCTGGGTGCTGGTCGAGTGGGTCCGTGACGGTCATCCCACCAACCTCGGCGCTGCCTCGGGCATCGTCGCTGGCCTCGTGGCCATCACCCCGGCCGCCGGGTACGTGTCGGGCATGTCGCCCATCATCATCGGTGCCATCGCCGGTGTGGTGTGCTGCTACGCCGTGAAGTTGAAGACGAAGGCCGGCTACGACGATGCACTCGATGTCGTTGGCGTGCACTTCGTCGGCGGTCTGGTGGGCTCGGTGCTCATCGGCTTCTTCGCCAACCCCGAGTTCTTCGGCCTCACCGACGACGGTGGCCTGAAGTTCATGGAGGGCATCTTCTACGGCGGCAGTGCTGAACTGCTCATCGAGCAGATCCTCGCCAACCTGGCCGCCATCGTGTGGTCGTTCGCCCTCACGTTTGGGATCATGATGGCCCTGAAGAAGACCATCGGCGTGCGAGTCGACGCCGAGACGGAGGCCACCGGCCTCGACCTTGCCCTGCACAGCGAAACTGCGTATCACGGAGGTGCGTCATGAAACTGATCACAGCCATCATCAAGCCGTTCAAGCTCGA
>DMQJ01000475.1 GCA_003455715.1 Acidimicrobiaceae bacterium
CCTCGCTGGTGCTGTCGGACGCGCTCTACGAGATGGGCGACTTCACCGGGTCGGCGGCGGAGGCCACCGCGGCGCTCGGAGTGGCGACCGAGCCCGACGAACAGGGAATGCTCGTGGCGTCGCTGTATCGCGCCTACCTGTGGGGCCTCGACGATGCTGACGGCGCGCTCGCAGTCATCGACTTCGCACTTGCTGTCACGCCGCCGGGCGAGGCGACGGTGCAGCTCACCGTCGCCGCAGCCAACGCCTTGTCGTTCAGCGATCGTCCGGCGCTGGCGTTGGAGCGGCTCGCGGTACTGGATCGTGACGTCGCCCTGTTGTCCGAAAGCACGCTCTTCGCTCCCGTCGAGCAGGCAACGCTCGCGCAACTCGGGCGCACCGCCGATGCCTCGGCCGAACCAGTACCCGACGGCGCACACGCGCTGCACCAGGTGGTGCGCAGCTTCAGCCTCACCGAACACGGCCGCTTCGACGAGGCCGCTGCCATCGGCCAAGACCTGCGTACCGACGTCATCGGCCTGGCGCTCACCCTTGATCAGATGTGGGCGGCGCTCAACGCTGGCCGAGCTCACCTGATGGCGGGCCGCCCTCGAAGCGCACTGCTGTGGGCGGGCGACGCAATGATCATCGCCGAACGTGCAGGGCTCATCGCTGGGCAGTCGCTCATCGTGTCGGTACTGGCTGCTGCGCACGGCCAACTCGGCGACGCAGCAGCCGTTGCAGCGGTCGACGCACGCGCCGCCGAACTGGTGCACGTCCGCGGGTTTCTTCGTGCAGAGCGCGCCGTGGGGCGGGCGTGGGCCGCGTACCTGCGTGGCGAGCACAGCCTCGCCCGGCAACTCCTCGTCGACGGCGCGGCAATGGCCCGTTCGGCCGGCCAGGTGGTGTCGGAGAGCTTCCTGCTGCACGAACTGTTTCGTCTTGGTGGGCCGCCGACGCCTGATCGTCTGGCGCAGTTGGCAGCTGGGGCGCAGTCGCCGCTGGTGCATGCACGTGCAGCCCTGGCGCTGGCGGCGAGCGCCAATGATGCAGCGGAGTTGGCGGCAGCCGGCGAGCAGTTCGCCGCGCTCGGCGCCAACCTGTGCGCGGCGGAAGCGTTCCACCTTGCCGCCGGGGCTGCTCAGGAAGCGGGGCGTACCGCCACGTCGTATGCGTCTCGCGCCGAACATCTGTTGCAGCACTGCGAGGGAGCCGTCAGCCCGATCCTGGCCATGGTGCAGTCGCGTGAAGTGCAGGGCTTGTCGCGACGCGAGCGTGAGATAGCGGCGTTGGCCGCCAAGGGTCACAGCGCGAAGGAGATCGCCCAACTGCTGTTCGTGTCGACTCGCACGGTGGAGAACCACTTGCACCGTGTGTACGTGAAGCTCGGCGTGTCGAACCGATCGGAGCTCGCCACCTACTTCCCGGCCAGCTAGCCCCTGCTGCTGGCCAGGTGGCCGTCTCGAAGGTGGCCGGCGAAGAAGTCGAGGATGATCTCGGCGCGCTGCCGGCGGTGAACAGGCGAGCCGCTGCGCGACAGCTCGTGGGTCTCGCCCGGGAACCGGTAGAAGGTGACGTCTTTGCCCAGCAGCCGCATGGCCACGAACAGCTCTTCCGCCTGGTTGATGGGGCAGCGCAGGTCGTTCTCGCTGTGGATGATGAGGAATGGGCAGTCGATCGACTGCACCCGAGTGATGGGCGACATGCGGCGGTACTCGGCCTCGTCGGAGAGGTGGGTGGTGCCGTGCTCGACCCGGAAGTAGGTGGAGATGTCGCTGGTGAACTCTTCGGTGATGAGGTTGTTGACGGCCCGTTCGCTGCAGATGGCGCCGAATCGGTGGCTGAACCGCCCTGCCAGTTCGGTGGCCATGTAGCCGCCGTAGCTGCCGCCGAGCATGCCCACCCGCTGCCCATCACAGAACGGGTAGCGAGCCAGTGCGCCATCGAGCACCGCCATCACGTCGTCGACGTCGACCCCTCCCCACCCGCTGCCGGGCGCAGTGGGGTGCTTGGGGCCCATGATGGCCTGCCCCCACGACTGCTCGCGCCCGCTGCCGCCGCGCGGGTTGCTCATCAGCACCACAAAACCGGCCGCGGCCTGCATCTGTGCTTCGTCGAAGAAGGTTTCGCCGTACTGGGTGTGCGGCCCGCCATGCACGTTGAGCAGCACCGGGTACTGCGCCGTCGGGTCGAACCCCGCTGGGCGCATGATCCAGGCGTCGATCTCATTGCTGCCGTCGGTGCACGGCACGGTGAAGTGCTCCCACGTGAGCGGCTTCACCGCCTCCGCGTACCGGGCGGCGAAGGAGGTGAGCCGGCGCATGCTGTCGCCTTCCACAATGAACACGTCGCCCACCTGATCCACCGATGAGGCGACGACGGCCACCGTGCCGCCCGCGGCGTCGAAGCTCTTCACGGTGAGGGCGCCGCGGGTGAGCGCCTGCGGACCCGAACCGTCGATGGGCACGAGGTACAGGTGGGTGGTGCCACGATCTTCTGCGGTGGCCAACACTGCGTCGCCGTGCCACACCGGGGCGCGCACGCCCGCGGTGCACTCGAAGGTGCGGTCGAGCGCGGTGGAGACCCAGCGGGGTGCTCCGCCGCCGGACGGCACGATGCCCACCTTGGCGTTCTGCGGGTACTCGCCCGGATCGTCGTAGCCGATCAACGCCACCCCGTTGGCGCTCTCGCTCGGCTGGTCGTAGATGCCGGTCTGCGCCGTGAGGGCCGTGATGGTGCCATCGAGCGCGACCCGGTAGAGGTCGGTGGCAAAGTCGAGATCCCAGGTGTCGTGGCGGGCGGCCGACACCACCACGCTTGCCGAGTCGGGTGCCCAGGTGGGGTGGTAGTGCTGGAACTCGCCGGGGGTGAGGTTGCGGGGTGCGGCGGTGCCATCGGTGGGCACCACGTACACGTGCATGGGCCGGTCGAACACCCAGCCTTCGCCGTTGAGGGTGGTGAAGAAGCGCTCGATCTTGCGAGGTGCCTGCCAGCTTTCGTCGCCGTCGTCGGCGCCCTTCACCGAGTAGCGCTCGTCGGGCGTACGGCTGGTGAACGCCACCCACCGGCCGTCCGGGCTCACGGCCACGCTGTCGAGGCCGTCCTTCATGGCGGCCAACGTTCGGGTCTCGCCTGGCCGATCCACGGCGAGTGCGTGCAGGGTGGCGTCGCCCTTGCGTGTGCTTCGGCGACTGGTGAACAGCAGGGTGGCGCTGTCGGGCGTGAACGTGGGGTTGCCGTCGTGCTCGCCGCCGGTGACGGGTCGGGCCGGCGCGCTGGCCTCCGCGG
>DMQJ01000067.1:0-3058 GCA_003455715.1 Acidimicrobiaceae bacterium
GGCCGGAGCGGCCTTCTTGGCGGGAGCCGCCTTCTTCGTTGCTGCCACTTGAACTATCTCCTTGTGTTGTGTGGTTGTGGTGGTGGGGTTGGTTACTTCTTCTTGGGGTTGAGCGCGGCCTTGAGGGTCGAGCTCGCCGTGAACTTCATGCGCGTCGACGCCGCGATCTTCTGCGGCTCGCCGGTCTGCGGGTTGCGACCCATGCGAGCCGCGGACTTCGACGTGCTGAACGAGCCGAAGCCCGGCCATGCGACCTTGTCGCCCTTCTTCGCCGTCGAGGTGACGATGTCGAAGAAGGCACCGACGGTCTTCTCGGCGTCAGCCTTGCTCACACCGGCCTGAGCGGCCACCGCGTCGATGAGTTCTGCTTTGGTCATGGGACTGATACCTCCAGGTATCGGTGATGTCTGGGTAACCGTGTTGTTACGCCCGCGAATCGAACCCGTTTCCGAAGCGAATTACAAGCACCCAAGTTGTTGCATTTGCACTAAGTGTCGTGCGACACGTCCGGCGATCCGCTTGCCGCCAAGGCGCCACCGATCGCCGACGCGTAGCGAGTGGCTTCCGCGTCGTCGTCGTAGCGTTGGCGCGGCCAGAAGAACCCGCGCAAGCCATCCTTGCGACGCCTCGGAACGACGTGCGTGTGAAGGTGAGGCACGCTCTGGCTGACGACGTTGTTGATGGCAACGAACGTGCCGTGTACGTCGAGCGCGGACGGCATCGCGTCGCTGATTCGGCGCACGAGTTCGAAGTAGCCGGGCAGCAGTTCCGCGGGAAGCTCGGGCAAGGTGGCCACATGTCGCCTGGGCACCACGAGCACATGCCCCTTGAACACCGGTGATCGATCGAGGAATGCGACGGCCTCGGCGCACTCGGCCACCATCAACGCTTCAGCGGCACCACGGACAATCTCACAGAACGGGCAGGGCGCCATGACGCACAGTCTGACGCTCGGCGTACGCCGTGTGAACACTCGGCGCGTATCCACCACCTCGGCGACCCGATGCGCTACAAACGGGTCCGTTGCGGACCTCACCGAGCTCCCCCACCCTTCGACTGGAGTGGCGTTGACCGATCTCGTGCACAGCCCTGTCGCTCACGAGCTGGCGAAGGGAGGTGTGCGCACGCGAGTGGTGCTCGATACGTCGGTCCTTGTCGGCGATCCCGGCTGTCTGGAGACCTTCCGCGGCTGCGACGTCGTCATCCCGTTCACGGTCATCGAAGAACTCGACAGCCTCAAGACTCGGCCCGACGATGTGGGCCGCGCCGCCCGGTCGGCCCTCCGCACCATCGAAGAGCACCGAGTGCGCGCCGGCGGCTCACTGGCCACACCGGTCACCGTCGGAGCCGACACTCACGAGATCACCTTGCAGGTGGAGATCAACGGTATCCAGCGGCACATCCTCACCGAGCACGGCCTCGACCCACAGGTGCCCGACAACCGCATCATCGGTGCCGCACTGGGCCAGGCATTGCACGCACCCACCCGGATGGTGTCGAACGATGCCGCGCTGCGCATCAAGGCCGCGCACCTCGGCCTTGATGCGCACGAGCACCACCCGGCCGGCCGCTCGGCCGACACGCGTCACGCGGGCTGGACGACGATCACCACCGAGCACCGAGTGGTCGACGACCTGTATCACGATGGCCGCCTACCGGCCGACGAGATGGAGGGCGGCAGCACACTTTCCGAGAACGGTTTCGCGGTGGTGCGCGCTGGCTCGCAGTCGGCGTTGGTCCGCCGCCAGGGCGACGATCTCCATCTTCTGCATCACGCTCCGGAGGCCTGGGGCCTGCGCGCTCGCTCGAAGGAGCAGCGCTTCGCACTCGAGCTGCTGCTCGACCCCGATGTCAGCGTCGTCGCTCTCGACGGTCGGGCGGGCACCGGCAAGACCCTGTTGGCCATCGCCGCCGGCCTTGAGCAGGTGGTGGAACAACGCCGCTATGAACGGCTTGCCGTGTATCGCCCACTCGTACCGGTGGGTCGCGCCGACGTGGGCTTTCTGCCCGGCGGGCTGGAGGAGAAGCTCGACCCGTGGATGGCGGCCATCCACGACGCCATCGTCGCCCTCACCGACCAACGCAGCGCTCACGATGCGCACCGCCTGGTCGACGAACTGCTCGGTCGCAACCAGCTCACGCTCGAGTCGGTCACGTTCCTGCGAGGCCGCAGCCTGCAGCGCCAGATCGTGGTGGTCGACGAAGCACAGAACCTCGAGCCCACCACGTTGAAGACGGTGCTCACTCGGGTGGGCGAGGGCACCAAGGTGATCTTCACGGGCGACACCAGCCAGATCGATGCGCCCTACCTCGGCGAGTCGAACAACGCCTTGGCGGTGCTCATCCAGGCGTTCGGTGGGCAGGAGTGCTTCGGCCACGTCACGCTCACCGCCTGCGAGCGCAGCAACGTCGCCAGCCTCGCCGCCGAACTGCTGTAGCCGCCCGCGCGGCAATCGAGGGTTGACGAGTCCTGTACCTTTGGTACATGGCGCATCGGGTCGGACGGCGGGGGCCGTCAGCAGGTCGCATCGCTTCCGTGCTCGCACTCCTTCTCTCGGCGCTCGCCGTCGACGCGACCGGCCAGCGATCGGTGGCCGCCGCAGAACTGCCTGAGCGACCCGCATCGTCGGGCGCCATCACGTTTGAGGGCACCGGCGTGCAACCCCTCACCCCCGCACGCCTCCTCGACACCCGACCCACCGGCACCACCATCGACGGCCAATTCCAAGCCACCGGCACCCTCGGCCCCGACGCCACCACCACCATCACCGTCACCAACCGCGGCGGCGTCCCCGCCACCGGCGTCGCCGCAGTCGCCGTCAACATCACCGCCGTCAACCCCACCACCAACACCTTCATCACCGCCTACCCCACCGGCACCACCCGACCCAACGCCTCCACCTTCAACCCCCGCGCCGGCGTCACCATCGCCAACTCCGCCATCCTCAAACTCGGCACCAACGGCCAACTCACCCTCTACAACCAAACCGGCAACGTCCACCTCATCATCGACGTCACCGGCTGGTACGCCACCGGCACCGGCGTGCAACCCCTCACC
>DMQJ01000067.1:3221-3435 GCA_003455715.1 Acidimicrobiaceae bacterium
ATCATCGACGTCACCGGCTGGTACCAGGACGCATCAGCGGGCACCACCACCATCGACCCCGGCGTCGGCACCACCCTGGTGGGCGGCGGCGACATCGTGGCCGTTGACGACACCACCGTCACCCTCGCCGCTACCGCGCCCGTGCCGGTGGTCGACGGCTACCTGGTGGCCTTTCCCGGCCCGGCCGCACCCCTCGGCCTGTCGGGTCGCGTGG
>DMQJ01000346.1:0-6452 GCA_003455715.1 Acidimicrobiaceae bacterium
GGGGGCGCTAGCCGAGGTCGCGGAGGAAGATGTCGCTGTCGCCGTTCACATCGCCGGTGACGAGGTTGGGCGCTGTGCTCTCGAACACCACGAAGCGGCCACTGGCGGTGAGGCCCGGCGACGAGAGCACGGTGGCGGTGCCCTGTGCCCCGGCCGTGCTCACCGACACTCGCACGGTGGTGCCTAGAACGCGGTCGTGGAGGAACATGTCGGTGGCACCGTTGCTGTCGCCCGCCACCAGGTTGGTGGCCGCCGACTGGAAGGCCACGTACCTGCCGGTGACGCTGATGACGGGCAGCGCCGCTGCGCCGCCGGTCGCCTGCGCTCCGCCCGTTGCCACGCTCACCCGAGTGATGGTGCCGGTTTGCATGTCCTTCACGAAGGCGTCGATCTGGCCGTTCGTGTCTCCCGCCACCAGCGTCGAGTCGCTCGATGCAAAGGCCACCAGCCTGCCGTCGCCACTCATCGTCGCATTCAGGCCGAGGGCCACGAGTTCGGTGGTGGCCAGCACTCGGTCGCGCCGGTACACCCGAATGGCCACGGTGCTCTGCCCCGCCACCACGTTGATCGACCGAGTGGTCCACGTGACGTATCGGCCGTCGAACGAGATCGCGGGCGCCATCGTGACGTCGTTCACCGATCCAGCTACCTGGGCGCCTGCGTCGGACAAGCTCACCCGCTCAAGCGTGCCCGAGGTGAGGTCGCGCACGAAGATGTCGGGTGCGTTGTTGGTGTCGTTGGGCACCAAGTCGGTGGCCCACGACTGGAAGGCGACGAACCGGCCGTTGCCTGAGATCGCAGGGCCATAGCTGACGTTGTTGCCGACACCGCCCACCGACCGCTGCGATACGCCGACGGTGGTCCCCGCAAGCACATCGCGGACGTAGATCTGCGACTGCCCGTTGCCGTTGTCGTCCAGCCCAGTGGCGTTCACCGGTGCGCTGGTCTGGAAGGCAATGCGATTTCCGTCGGCCGACATCGCAGCCGCTGAGATCGACCCGCCCGTCACATCGCCGCCGTTCATGTTTGCTCCGACGATGAGCCGCTCGCCGGTGAGACGGTCGATGCGAACGAGGTCGGCGAAGGGGTCGAAGTCGATCGGCGCGAGGTCGGAGGCTTCCGTCCGGAGAACGACGTAGCGCCCGTCGGGGGTGATCATCGGCCCGAACGATGCGCCCATCGCCGATTCGCCAGGGGCCGCCACGCTCAGCATCGTGTGCCCCGTGTCGCGCTTCATCACCAGGCTCATCGTTGCCCCACCGACACCGCCGGGGGTGCTGTCCGCGGCGTTGGTGGCGAACACGAGGGTCTCGCCATCGCTCGACATCGACGGCAGCGTGGCGCTGCCGGTGGACTGCCCTCCGCCCGTCGTGGTGGTGAGGCGCGTGTAGGTGACCGGCAGCGACGATGTGGACGCCACGTACAGGTCGAACGTGCCATTGGTGTCGCCCGGCACGAGGGCGAGACTTGTGGAGAACAGAAGGTCGGTGGAACCGCCAACGAACTCGACGTCACCGATGAACGTTGCGTTCCCAACGACGTCCCCCTCGGTGCCGTCGGCGACGAGCCGCATGTACAGCGCTCCGCCGCGCCGATAGGCGACCGAGTTGCCGGAGTCCGACAGGACGGGGCCGGTGCCACCATCCCCCGCGTTGGCGCCTTCCTGCAGGGTCATCGATGCCAGCGTGTTGGCGCTGACGTCGTAGCGGAAGATGTGGGTGTCGGGGTTGACCGTCAGCACCTCCTTCACCAGCGCCACCTTGTCGCCGTCCTGACTGATCGACACACCACCGAGTGCCCCCGTGCGGAAGGATCCGACGTTGAGGCTGGCGATCTCTGTCGTGCCCCCACTGATGTTGCGCACGTAGGCGTGTCGAAGCGGGTCACCGAACCCGTCGGCGGTCTCGCCGGTGAAGGCCACCACGTTGCCGTCACCAGACACGGCCCCGCCGCTCGCCCCGAACTGGAACTGGCTCTCGTCGTCGAGCACCGACACCAAGACCGTCACATCGTTCTTCAGGTCGCGACGAAACACATCGAGCTCCCCGTTGGCATCGCTCGCAACGGCGGGGGCTGCAGACGTGAAGGTGACGTAGCGCCCGTCGTCGGAAATGGCGATGTCGGACGCCGCCGAGGCGAGTTGCGCCTCGTTGTCGTGCACCGACACCCGCTCGATGGCCCCCGTGGTGAGGTTGACCACGAATGCGTCATCGACATCGTTGGTGTCGCCAGTGACGAGGTTGCTGGCTGACGAGACGAAGGCCGCAAACCCGCCGTTGCGAGCCACCTTGACGTCGGTGAAGTTGCCGAAGTGGGCAAGGTTGTTGGCCCGCGTGCTCACCAGCGACGTGCTCGGCGGCGGATCCGGTGGGAACCAGCCCACCACGTCGACGATGAGGTGGGTGGTGCCCGCATTGTTGAACAGGTCGATCGACCCGCCGCCGCCCAGCGGCACGATCGCCAGGTTGGGCAAGGTGCGCCCGGCCGCGAGGTTCAGGTTCGACGCGTTGGGCCGAGTAGTGCCGGTGGGGTAGGCGGTGACGAAGCTGGTGGCCGACGGGTTCACCGCGGTGATGTTGATGGCGACCGCTGCCGCTCCCGAGGCCGGTACCCCTGCCCGGCCGGCGATGGGCAACGTACGTGTCTCACCGGCGCCGAACACACCTCCTGCCTGCTGCTGGCCGTCGATCGTCACGCCCGTGGGCCGCGTGTCGAGCAGCCGGCCGGGCGCCACCGTCGTGTAGTCGCCGCCGACCGCGAACCAGCCCATCACGTCCACCAACAGGTGCGCCGTACCGGCGTTGTTGAACAACTCGATCGCACCGTTCGTGCCAAGCGTGACGATGGCCATGTTGGGGATCGTCTGCCCTGCCGACAGGTTGAGGTTCGAGGAGTTCGGTCGCACCGTGCCGGCCGGGTACGCCGTGACGAAGCTGGTGGCCGACGGGTTCACTGCGGTGATGTTGAGCGCCACGGCGGCAACACCGAACTGGGGCACACCACCGCGACCGGCAATGGGCAGCGTGCGGGTCTCGGCGGCTCCGAACACACCCGCCGCCTGCTGCAGCCCGTCCACCGTCACGCCCGTGGGCCTGGTGTCGAGCAGCCGGCCGGGGGCGACCGGCGTGTAGTCGCCCGTCTCCCCGTACCAGCCCGCCACGTCGACCGCGAGGTGTGTGGTGCCCGCGTTGTTGTAGAGGCTGATTGCTCCGCCGGTGCCCAGCGGCACGATGGCCATGTTGGGCAGGGTGCGGCCCGCCGCCAGGTTGAGGTTGGAGGCGTTCGGTCGGGTGGTGCCGGTGGGGAAGGCCGTCACGAAGCTCGTCGCCGTGGGGTTGATGGCGGTGATGTTCACGGCCACCGCGGTGACACCGCTGGCGGGCACGCCCCCTCGGTTCGCCACCGGCAACGTGCGTGTCTCACCGGCGCCGAACGCGCCCGTGGCCTGCTGTTGGCCGTCCACGGTC
Source organism: Acidimicrobiaceae bacterium (assembly GCA_003455715.1). Lineage (GTDB taxonomy): Bacteria > Actinomycetota > Acidimicrobiia > Acidimicrobiales > Ilumatobacteraceae > UBA668. Next base: position 3,468 of record DMQJ01000346.1, read on the forward strand.
ACACCAGTCGGGCGGGTGTCGAGGATCCGTCCGGGGGTCACCGTGGTGACCGACTGCGCGGCCACCTGCAGCGGGCTCAGCGTGGGCACCGACGTGATCGGCGCAAGGACGACCGCCGCGACGGCGGCGGCAAGGAGACGTGACGAGCGTGCCATGCAGACTCCTACGAACCACGAGCGCCGGAGGTTCAACCAATCTCGCGGACGAACACATCGCCAGCCTGGTTGTTGTCGCCACCGACGAGATTCGTCGCCTGGCTGGCGAAGGCTACGACCACTCCGTCTGCGCTCACGGACGGACTCTCGGTGATCGCACCGTTCTGCTGCCCACCGCTGGAGTCAACCGAGACACGCACGACGGAGCCCGTCTGACGGTCGAACCGGAACACGTCGCTCACCCCATTGGTGTCGCCGCTCACAAGGTTGGTCGCCGACGACACGAACACCACGAAGCGCCCGTCCGCCGACAACGCTGACGCCACCGAGCCGCCGCCCAACGCTTGCGCGCCGCCAACTGCCACGCTCACCCGCGACAACACACCCGTCACCATGTCCTTCACGAAGACATCCGCCTGACCGTTCGTATCGCCCGGGACCAACGCGCTGGCGAACGAGTGAAAGCTCACCAGTCGCCCGTCGCCCGACATCGAGCCGACAAGGCCCTCACCGACGAGTTCAGTGGTGCCGAGTGCCCGGTCGCGCCGAAACACGCGGGCGGCTGCTGTTGAGACGCCCTGCACGACATTCGGTGCGTTGGTGGTCCATGTGACGAATCGTCCGTCGGCGCTCACTGCAGGAGTGCTCGATGTGGTGGTGGAGCCGACGATCTGCTGGTCGTTGAACGTCAGGCTCACCCGCTCGGTCGCACCTGTCTGGGTGTCGTGCAGGAACACGTCGACGGCTCCGTTGGTGTCGCCGAACACGATGTCGGTGGACGCCGACTCGAAGACGACAAATCGGCCGTCACCGCTGATCCTCGGCGTGGCGCTGAAGGTGTTGTCGGTGAGAGTTCCCCCGCTGTTGCGCGACACGAGCGTCGTGGTCCCGGCCGCGATGTCGTGCAGGTAGACGTGCGATCGGCCGTCGTCGATCAGCCCGAGGCCGGACGCGAACACCGGCCCGGTTGTGGACAGCACCACTCGGTTGCCATCGTCGGAGACGTCGAAGCCGGTGATCGGGTGGTTCACGATGTTCCCGAAGTTCTGGTGAGCGATCACGTCCAGTCGCTCGCCGGTGAGTTGGTCGAAGCGGTACAGGTTGGCAGCCGCGTTGAAGTCGAGTGGCCCAAGGTCGCTCGCTGTCGAACGGAACAGCACGAACCGACCGTCGGGGGTGACCACCGGGTCGAACGACGTGCCTGCGGCGGTGGAACCTGACGGCGCACGAGTGAGGCACGTGTAACCGTTGTTGCGCTGGAGCACGATGTTCGTCGGGTCGGGTTCGGCGGCGCCGGAAAGTGCCTGCGACGTGGTGAGGAACACCAGCGACTGCTGGTCGGCCGACATCATCGGCAGCAACGACGACCCCGCGACCTGCATCGGGAACTGGCCGAGTTTGAAGAAGACGCTCAACCTGGTCGTGGTGGGGGTGACGCCGGTGGTGCGCAGAAAGACGTCGAACGAGTTGTTGGTGTCGCCCGGCACCTCGGCCGCCGACGAATGGAACAGCACGTCCTTCGACCCCCCAGCGAAACGAACGCCACCCGCCGACGTGCTCGTCGACACGGCGAACTCTGGTCCGCCGGGGCTGAGGACATAGCTCGACACGTTGGAGGTGCGCGTGTAGGCCACGGCCTGGCCATCGTCCGATACCACCAGCGAGCGGAGGGCGTGACCCATCGGCGACATCACGACCACCTGATCCGAGCTGATGTCGTGCCGCAGGGCTCGATGGTTCTGCGTGCCAGCGCCGAGGATTTGCACCGCCACCATTACCTTGTCGCCATCGCGGCTGATGGCCAGTCGGCTTGCGGAGCGAACGTTGAACCCTGTGAAGGGAATCAGCTCGGTACGCGCCGCCGCAACCACGCGGGCAAACGCCCGTGGCGTACCCGCCGCAGGCTGCGCGACGAACGCCACCACTCCGCCGTTGCCAGAGATGTCTTGGTCGAGCGCGCCGCTGAACTGTCCGCCATCGGCGTTCACCGACGCCCGAACGATCTGGCCCGTGAGTCGATCGACTCGGTACGCATCAACCGCATTGTTGGTGTCGCCGACGGCGAGGGCGGCTTGCGTGAGGAAGCTGACGAACCGGCCGTCGTCGGAGATCGCCGGATCGCTGGAAGAGAAGGTCAGCTGTTCGCCCGCAGCCGTCTGCGACACACGTTGGGTCACGCCCGTCGCCACCTCGGTGACGAAGATGTCGACAAGCGCGTTCGTGTCGCCGACCACCAGATTCGAAGCCGATGAGGCGAAGGCAACGAACCCGCCGTTGCGGGCAATCACCACCGACTCGGTGAACCCGCCATGCGAGAAGTCGTCGATGCGCGAGCTGATCAGCGTGGTGTCGGGTGGTGCTGCGTCGGCCGGCGACGATGGGGTCAGCACCGCGACAGCGAGCAGCGCGGCACCGAGTCGCAGGTTGAGCGATGGCATGAACTGACCTCCCGTGGTGTCGTGCGCATCTACGCACGACAGGCCAGAAAGGTTCAGTCGGCCAGCAGGCGCTCCACCGCAGCTTCGATCTCGGCTTCGCTGAGCAGCATCAACTTTGCGGCATCGCCGAGCGGGATGAAGCTGTCCTTGCTGGTCACACGGGCGATGCGACCGGTGAACCCGGCGTCGACCAGTTCGGCCACCACGCCTTCGCCCACGCCGCCCGCACGACGGGTCTCGTCGACCACCAGCACCCGACCGGTGGCACGGGCTTCACGAACCATGTCGTGCACCGGCAGCGGCGACACCCACCGCAGGTCGACCACCCGCGCCCCGAACCCCCGTTGCTGCAACCGACGGGCGACTCGCAGCGACATGAACAGGCCGTTGCC
>DMQJ01000346.1:6631-7094 GCA_003455715.1 Acidimicrobiaceae bacterium
CAGCGACATGAACAGGCCGTTGCCGAAGGTGAGGATGGTGAGGTGCTGGCCGTCGCCGTAGGTGCGGGCGCTGCCGATGGGCACGTGCTGTGCCGGGTTGGGGGCGGCCGCCCACAGCCGATCGCCCTGCTCCATCAGGTCGGCTGTGTGGTAACGGGCGATGGGCTCGACGAACACGCCCACCGTGCCATCCACCTCCGCCGCCGCCACCAGCGTGCGCAGCATGGCCGCCGCATCGTCGGGGCGCGCTGGCACCCCCACCACCACACCGGGCAGGTCGCGCAGCACCGTGAGCGAGTCGTCGTTGTGGAAGTGCCCCCCGAAGCCCTCCTGGTAGCCGAGGCCGGCGATGCGTATCACCATGCCGTTGCGGTACTGCCCGTTGGAGAAGAACTGCAACGTCGCGGCCTCACCGCGCAACTGGTCTTCCGCGTTGTGCAGGTAGGCGAGGTACTGGATCTCG
>DMQJ01000264.1:0-3908 GCA_003455715.1 Acidimicrobiaceae bacterium
CTCGTGGGGGCCGGCCCCCACGAGCGCCACCCGTGCGATCACGAGACCACCTCGTGCACCATTGCCGCGGCCGCGGTGGTGTTGGTGGCTGGGTCGATGAGGATCAGGCGGCCGTCGGGAGCATGCACGTGGTAACGGTCGGCCACCACGGGTTCGGTGACAGCGAGGTGCACACGCCCGATGTCGTTGAGCGCCAACTCGTTCGCGGCCGCCACCGCAGCGGTGGTGAGATCGAAGCGGTGCTCCACCTGTGTGACGATGGCGTGGCCGGTGCGTGTGCCGTGCTTGAACCACCAGCGCGTTCCCTCGGCAAGGGGCTGATCGACCATCCAGCAGAGGTCGACGACCAGGTCGTGGCCGACCGCCGGGAGCGTGTCGGACGGCCCCACCAACACGTCGCCGCGCGCGACATCTACATCGTCGGTGAGCTCGACCACCACGGCGTGGCCGGGTTCGGCGACGGTGACGGGGGCGCCCCAACGGGTGATTGCCGCGACGCTTGACCCACGCCCCGACGGCAGCACCGTGATCGGGTCGCCGGTGCGCAGGTCGCCGCCGTGCACCACCCCCGCGTAGCCGCGGAAGTCGGCGTGCTCGCCACCCTGGGGGCGGATGACACGCTGCACGTGCAGACGGACCCCTGGCCGATGCGGGTCGGTGGCGTCGACCTCTTCCAAGTACTCCAGCAACGGTGCCCCGTCGAACCATGGCATGTTGGCCGAGCGATCCACGACGTGGTCGCCGAGCAGCGCCGACATGGGGATGGCGTGAACGGGTGCGGGATGGGGGAGCGCGTCGACGAACTCGTGCACCTCTTTGGCAATGCGGAGGAATGCGCCTTCGTCCCAGTCGACGAGGTCCATCTTGTTCACCGCGACCACGATCTGCTGTACCCCGAGGAGGGACGCGATGAGTGCGTGGCGCCGTGTCTGGTCGACCACGCCGTGTCGGGCGTCGACGAGCACGATGGCCACGTCGCTGGTAGAGGCGCCAGTGACCATGTTGCGCGTGTACTGGGCGTGCCCCGGCGTGTCGGCCACGATGAAGCTGCGCCGCGGTGTGGCGAAGTAGCGGTGGGCGACGTCGATGGTGATGCCTTGCTCGCGCTCGGCGCGCAGCCCGTCGGTGAGCAGCGCCAGGTTGGTGGACCCGTCGCCATATCGGCTGCTGGCTTTCACCACGGCCCGCAGTTGGTCTTCGAACACGGTCTTCGTGTCGTGCAGCAGACGTCCGATGAGGGTGCTCTTGCCGTCGTCGACCGAGCCTGCGGTGGCAATGCGCAGGGTATGGCGGGCGTGCGCCTCGGTGACGGAGCCGGCTGTCGTGGCCGTGGCCGTAGTCATAGCCGTGGAAACGGTGCTCATCAGAAGTAGCCCTCCTTCTTGCGATCTTCCATCGCGCTTTCGCTGAAGGTGTCGTCGGCCCGCGTGGCCCCGCGCTCGGTGATGCGAGCCGCAGCCACCTCGGCGATGACGTCGTCGATGGTGGCGGCGGTCGACGGCACGGCGCCGGTGCAACTGGCATCGCCCACCGTGCGGTAACGCACCACGGCATCGAAGGGCTGTTCGCCGGGTTCCGGGGTCACCGGTCCGCCGACGCCGAGCAACATGCCATCGCGTTCGACGACGGTGCGCCGGTGGGAGAAGTAGATGCTCGGCAGCGGCACGTCGTGGCGGGCGATGTAGTTCCACACATCGACCTCGGTCCAGTTGCTGAGCGGAAATGCCCGCAGGTGCTCACCCTTGCGGATGCGTGCGTTGAGGATCGCCCACGGCTCGGGCCGTTGCTGGCGCGGATCCCACCGGCCGAATCGATCGCGGAACGACAGGATCCGCTCCTTGGCGCGCGCCTTGTCTTCGTCGCGACGGCCACCGCCGAACGCGGCGTCGAAGCCGTGCTCGGCGAGAGCATCGAGCAAGGTGACGCTCTGCAGACGGTTGCGGCTGGCGCGAGGGCCTTGGTCTTCCACCACCCGTCCGCGGTCGATGCTGTCCTGCACACTGGCAACGACGAGGCGCACGTTCCACTCGCGCACGAGTTGATCGCGGTACTCGATGACCTCGGGGAAGTTGTGCCCCGTGTCGACGTGCATCACCGGGAATGGAAGCCGAGCAGGTGCAAACGCAAGGACGGCGAGGTGGAGCAGGACAGCGGAGTCCTTGCCGCCGCTGAACAGCAGCACCGGATGCTCGCACTCGGTGGCGACTTCGCGAATGATCGTGATGGCCTCATCAGTGAGGTCGTCGAGGTGCGCGCCGAGCGCCGCCTGGTCGAATGTCGACTGGCTCGGGGTCGTGGTCGTGCTCATACGTGCAACCCGCACTCGGTCTTGGCGCTCCCGGCCCAGCGGCCGGCCCGCTTGTCGTCTCCCGGCGCGACGGGTCGAGTGCACGGCCAGCAGCCGATGCTCGGGTAACCCCGCTCGCTCAGCGGGTTCTTCGGCAACTCGTGGATTTGCTCGTACAGCGCCATGTCGTCGTCGGTCCAGGCGGCGAGCGGGTTGAGCTTCACCAGGTTGCGAACCGGGTCGAACGACACAACTGGTGCGTTGGCCCGGGTAGGTCCGTCGACTCTGCGGACCCCGGTGACCCACACCGACTTGCCCGCGAGGGCGCGGTTCAGTGGTTCCACCTTGCGCACCCGGCAGCACGCCTCGGTATCGCGCTGCCACAGGTTGTCGGGCTGCACGTCGGCGAGCGGGTGGACGACCCGCAGGTTGAGCGGCAACAGCGCCTTCAGTTCGTCGACGAGCCAGCGGGTTTCGGCGAACAGGTACTGCGTGTCGAGTAGCACGATCTCCACGCCCGGTACTGCAGTGGCGGCAGCGTGGACGAGCACGGCGTCTTCGAAACTGGCCGTCACCACCATCGATTCGGTGCCGTAGGTCTCGGCCGCCCAGCGCAGCACATCGGCGCAGTGGGCCTGTTCGAGGTGAGGGGGAAAGGTGATCGGGGAGGTCACCTTTCCGTTCTACCACGAAAGACGACTTAGTAGATCAACTTTGTTCAAATTGTTCGGTGGGGTCCGGATAGGGTGACCGCCGTGTCGTTCTCCTATCCGGTGATGCTCGACCTCGGCGACGTGCCCGTCCTGGTGGTGGGCGGCGGTCTTGTCGCCACGCGCAAGGCGGAGGGCCTCGTCGCGGCTGGTGCCCGGGTGACGGTGGTGGCACCCCTGGTGCGCGAGGAGTTGGTCGCCATCGCCGCAGAGGTCCGTCGCCGCGCCTACCAACCGAGTGACATCGACGGTCACCGCCTGGTGATGACGGCCACCGATGACCCTGAGGTGAACGCCCGGGTTGCCGACGATGCCACGCGGGCAGGTGTGTGGGTGAACAGCGCCGACGATCCGGCCAACTGCACGTTCATCCTGCCGGCCGTGGCGCGGCGGGGTCCGCTGGTGGTGTCGGTGAGCAGCGGCGGCGCAAGCCCGGCGCTCGCCACGCACCTGCGTGACGAGATCCTGCACTGCGTGCTGGCTCCGGGCGTGGAACAGGCGGCGGAGGAGTTGGCGGCCCACCGCAGTGCGCTGAAGGCCGATGGTGTGAGCACCGAGAGCGTGCAGTGGGGCGACCGGGTGCGCGCCGCGCTGGCGCGCTGGCGGGTTACGCCACCCGCAGCAGAGCGTTCATGTTCTGGTGGCCGGGGATGAGGCACACGATGCGGTAGTCGCCCGGCTCGAGGGTGACCGTGATGCTGCCGTCTGCGCCGCGGCTCGGCAGGTCGATGAACTCCTTGACTGCTGCGTCGCCATTGGTGTTCTGGATGTGCAGGTTGTGCGGCAGGCTCGAGGCGTTGCGGCTGAAGATGGTGATCTCGCCAGCCTCGGCGTTGTAGGTGCTGGCGTTCCAGGCGATGCCATCGACCGCGATCACCTCCACATCGACCCCTGCAGGGGTCGATGTGGAG
>DMQJ01000264.1:4077-4396 GCA_003455715.1 Acidimicrobiaceae bacterium
CTCCACATCGACCCCTGCAGGGGTGGTGCCCCCCGACGAGTTGTCCTCGCCACCGCCGCAAGCGGCGAGCACGAGGGCCGCACCGGCGGCGGCGACGATGGTGAGCATGCGACGAGACATGCGCACAATCTAGAAGTCGAGACTTCGGAAAAGCAACCACCCTGAACCGCTGCTGAGTAAGTACCATCGACCCTTGTGACTTCTGATCAGCGTCCGGCGGGTTTCGGGGCCAACTCGTGGCTCGTCGAGGAGATGTACGAGCAGTTCCGCAACGACCCCGATTCGGTGGGCGACACGTGGCGTGAGTTCTTCGACGACT
>DMQJ01000172.1:0-452 GCA_003455715.1 Acidimicrobiaceae bacterium
GGGCAGCCAGCGCCTGCCTACCTCGCCGAGGGGTGCGGGGTGGTGGAACACCACCGGCCGGTCGGCGATGTGGGTGAAGTCGGCCGCTTCGAGTTCGGGGCGCCACGGGTGGCGGGGCACGTCGAAGCCGAGCCGGGTGAGGAGGGTGGCCTCCGCCTGCGACTGCATGCGCTGCCACGCTTCGGTGGCCGGATGACCCTCGGGCAGCACGGTGGGTTGGGCACCGAACTCCACCATCACCAGCGTGCCTCCTGGCCGCAGGGCGTTGCGGAGGCGTCGAAGGGTGGCCACTCGGTCGGCGACGTGGTGCACCACCATCGAGGCCCAGATCGCGTCGGCGGGTGCGAGCGGTGGTAGGTCGGCCTCCAGGTCGCCCACCACGGTGGCCACGCGGTGGCCCACGCCCTCAGTGGTTGCCCGTACAGCCACCCGGTGGAGGAGTGGCTCGGCGG
>DMQJ01000172.1:567-3009 GCA_003455715.1 Acidimicrobiaceae bacterium
GGGGGGGGGGGCGCGCCCCCGGGCCCCCCCCCAGGGGGCCCACGCGGTGGCCCACGCCCTCAGTGGTTGCCCGTACAGCCCCCCGGTGGAGGAGTGGCTCGGCGGTGTCGACCGCCGTGACCGTGGCGTCGGGAGCGTGGGCGGCGAGAGCGCACGTGATGACCCCCGGCCCTGCCCCGACATCGACGATGTGGTGGGCGCCGGCGATGGCTCCACCGAGTTCGCTCACGATGGCGGCGACCAATGGCAGGGCGAGTTCGCCATCGATCTCGAGGTGTTCGGCCATGGCCGACCAGTCGACGTCGTCACCATGCGAGTGGCCGTGCCCGTGGCCGTGTGAGTGCCCATGCCCATGCCCGTGTCGGTGACGGTGGTCGTGCTGCGTGTCGTCTGCGGTCATCGAGAGCGACTCTGCCACAGTGGGGGCCATGACCTCGCCTTTCGACTCGTTGTCGTTCACCACCGGCCCGAGCATGCCCAATCGGTTGATGCTGGCGCCGCTCACCAACCGTCAGAGCCACGCCGACGGCACGTTGTCCGACGAGGAGTTCACCTGGCTGACCGCGCGTGCTCGCGGCGGTTTCGGCCTCACCATGACGTGCGCCGCGCACGTGCAGGCGGTGGGCCAAGGCTTCCCCGGGCAGTTGGGCGTGTTCGACGATCGTCACGTTGCGGGCCTCACTCGCTTGGCCGCCGCGCTCAACGACACCGGCACCGTGTCGTACCTCCAGTTGCACCATGCGGGCAACCGTGCACCCGCCGAGTTGGTGGGGCAGCCGGTGAGTGCTTCCGACGACCCTTCCACCGGCGCTCGTGCCTTCACCGGTGCCGAGGTGGAAGGCGCCATCGCCGACTTCGTGGCCGGCGCCGTGCGGGCGCAGCAGGCTGGCTTCCACGGGGTGGAGTTGCACGGCGCTCACGGCTACCTGATCGCCCAGTTCCTGTCGCCGGAGGTGAACCAACGCACCGACGAGTGGGGTGGCTCGCTGGCCAACCGCAGCCGGTTCCTGTTCGACATCGTCAAGGGGGTGCGCGCCGCCGCCCCCGGTTTGGCGTTGGCGGTGCGCCTGTCGCCCGAACGGTTCGGCATGCGCACCGAAGAGGTGGTCGACGTGTTCGGCCGCCTCGTCGACGCTGGCGTGGAGCTCATCGACATGTCGCTGTGGGACTACCAGCGGGTGCTGCCCGACGGCCCGTTCGAGGGCCGGTCGCTGTTGGACATCTTCACTGGTCTTGAGCGGGGCTCGGTGCGGTTGGGTGTGGCCGGCAAGATCCACGACCCGTCCGATGTGCAGTTCGTGCTCGACCAGGGTGTCGATGTCGCTGTGCTCGGTCGGGTGGGCATCCTGCACCACGACTACCCGCGTCGCTTGGCGGCTGAGGGCGAAGGTTTCGTGCCCCGTCGGCCACCGGTGGCACCCGAGGTGCTGGCCGACGAGTTCGTGTCGCCGGCCTTCATCGATTACCTCAACACCCAGTTCAAAGGCTTCGTCGCCAGCTGAGCGCCAGCTAGCGCCCACGTCGGGGCCGACCGTCCGTCGCCGCTCACCCTCCCGTTGGTGAGCGACGACGTGCGACGTTGCATTGCATCGTGCGCCCGTAGGTGCGCGTTGTCTGTCGCTCAGGTTGCCGATGATGTGTCACCTAGGCGACACTCGCGTCTGCCACGATGGGTGAAGATGAGGTTGCTGTGAGTGATCGATGGGTGTTGCTGAGCGAGTTGGACGACGGCGAGCGCCGAGCGTTGCTGGCCAGGGCGCGGCGGCGAACGTTCGGCCGTCGCGAAGTGATCTTCCACGCGGGCGATGCGGGCGACTCGGTGCACCTGTTGGCGAAGGGCCATGTGGCCATCACCATCACCACCCCGCTGGGCGACACTGCGCTGGTGCGGGTGCTGCGGCCGGGCGACTGGTTCGGTGAGTTGGTGTTGATCGACGCAGGCCCGCGATCGGCCACTGCCACGGCCGTGGAGGGTGCGGAGACGATGATGATCCACCGCGACGAGTTCGACGAACTTCGCCGTCGCAGCCCTCGGGTGCAGGAAGTGTTGGTGCGTGCGCTGGCTGGCGAGGTGCGTCGTCTCACCGGGGCACTGGCCGATGCGCAGTACCTGTCGGCCGAGGCGCGCCTGTGGCGGCGCCTCCTGGAACTCACCGCGGCGTTCGGCGACGTGCCTCCGGTGGAGTTGCCACTCACCCAGGACGAACTGGCTCAACTGGCCGGTGCCACCCGTCAGACGGTGAACCGGCTGTTGCGAGAGGCCGAGGGGGCGGGGGCGCTCAAGCTGAGCCGCGGCCGGTGCGTGGTGCTCGATGTGCCGTGGATGCGCCGCGCCGCCGGCATTCGGAGGTAGCTCTCGCCCGAGTGTGACTCGGCCCACCGGAGTGCAACCCGACCGACCCGAGTGACAGACCGCAGCCGAGTGCACACTCGCCTCCCGGG
>DMQJ01000172.1:3226-4238 GCA_003455715.1 Acidimicrobiaceae bacterium
GGGGCGCGAGTGTGCACTCGGGTCTCGGCCGGAGGCGTCAGGCCATGCGTGCGGCGACGCTACGGGCAACCGAGGCCGTGCAGGGTGGCGCACGTGGGGCACAGGAGCGCCCGGCCATCGGGTGTTGACCAGCCGCGGGCGTTCGGCCCTCCGCACGACTGGCACGGCGCAGGAGTGTTGGAGCCGGCCGCGGTCGGGGTGGAGCGTTGGGCGGTGGGCTCGGGCATGCCGCCACCGTAGCGAGCCGAACATGCGTGGTTGACGGACTGCCTTACTTAGTTCATAGTTCCGAACTATGTCAGGCAAAGACGCGACGCCGAGCAGAGTGGAGGCCCGCCGGGCCGCAGCGGCGGCTGGCATCCTCGAGGCGGCGTGGGAACTGGTGCGAGAGCAAGGGTTGGCGGGTTTGACCATGCGCGACCTGGGCAGCCGGTCGGGCATGAAGGCCCAGTCGCTGTACTCGTACTTCCCCTCCAAGCACGCCATCTACGACGCCATGTTCGCCCAGGGGTACCGCGAGTTCGCCGAGTGGATGGCCTTCGGGTCGGAGCAGGCGTCGTCCGATGGGCGCGCACCGCGGGCCGAGGCGGTTCGCAACGCGCACCGCTATGTCGAGTTCTGTGTGTCCGACCCGGTGCGCTTCCAGTTGTTGTTCCTGCGAACCATTCCGGGCTTCGAACCGTCGCCGGCGAGCTACGCCGTCGCCATCGACGTGTTGGAGCAGGTGACGGCACAACTCGCGGAGATCGGGGTGCGCGGCGCGAAGCACGTCGACATGTGGACTGCAGTGATGACCGGGCTGGCGTCGCAGCAGATCGCCAACGACCTGGGAGGCAATCGGTGGGCGCGCCTGGTGGACGACGCGGTCGACATGTTGCTCGCCCACACCGGCCGCACCCCGACGCCCGGCCGTACATCGGCCGGCCGCAGTACGACACGATCAAGGAGCACACGATGACCATGACGATGCACGACGCCGCCGCTATCGGCGAGTTCGATCACCCCACCGCGA
>DMQJ01000172.1:4441-4675 GCA_003455715.1 Acidimicrobiaceae bacterium
GCGAGTTCGATCACCCCACCGCGATGGAGCTGCAGGCGGCCGAACTGGCGGCCACGCTCGATCTGCTGCGCACGCTCGACGATCGGGAGTGGGCCACCAAGGTTCCCGCGTGCCCCGCGTGGGACGTGCGGCAGATGTACCTGCACGTGCTCGGCGCGTGCGAGGGCGCCGCCATGCGGGAGATGATGCATCAGATGACGGCAGCGATGCGGCGGCGCCGGAAGGAAGGCGGCC
>DMQJ01000172.1:4844-6607 GCA_003455715.1 Acidimicrobiaceae bacterium
CTTTGACGGCAGGAAGGCGGCGCCGGAAGGAAGGCGGCCCGCTGGAGGCGAGCCTGTCGGCGGTGCAGGTGGCCGACCGCGCCGATCTGACACCAGCGGAACTGGTGGCCCGACTGGAACGGGTGGCGCCGAGGGTGGTGCGGCAACGTCGGCGAATGCCGGGGGTGATGCGGTCGTTGGTGCGGATGAAGGTCGACGGGCCGGTGGAGGAACGGTGGCGGCTCGGGTACCTCGTCGACACCATCTACTTGCGCGACCTGTGGATGCATCGCATCGATGCCTGCCAGGCGTTGGGGCGTCAGCCGGTGCTCACACCCGATCACGATGGGCGAATCGTTGCCGACGTGGTGGGTGAGTGGGCTCGTCGGCATGGGCAGCGCTTCACGCTGGAGCTCACCGGCCCGGCGGGTGGGCGGTTCGTTGCGGGCGACGGTGGTGAGACGTTGGTGCTCGATGCGATCGACTTCTGTCGCCTCCTCAGCGGCCGCTCGGTGGGTGAAGCGCCCACGCATCCGCTGCTGGCCACCATCGTGCCGTTCTGATCAGGCGGCGCGTCCCGGCTGGCGTTCGGCGGGCCGGGTGTCGCTGCGGTGGGCGCGAGCGATGATGGTGGCGATGTGGCCGAACGCACGGTTGCGGACGGGGGTGGGAGTGGCATCGTCGAGCAGCAGCTCAACGAGGGCCGCTCGGGCGCCCGCTTCGATGGCCGGGCGACGAACCTGGCGGAGTGCGAGTTGGGCGGTGGCGTCGAACCCGAACCGGTCGATGTGCCCGGCGAGGTGGTCGAGTTGGGCGGGCAGGTCGTAGCTCATGGGGTCACCATACGGACGGATAAGCTCCACGGCTAGCGATGATTGCTACTCATGATGATCGCCGAATCGAATGATTCGAGCTAGCACGTCATGTGATGGACTGCTGCGTTGATCATCAGGTACCGTGATGTTCGTGATGAACCTTCGCGACCTGGAGATGCGCCACCTGGTGGCGTTCGATGCGGTGGCCAGTGAGGGCACGTTCGGCCGGGCTGCCGAGAAGCTGGGGTACACCCAGTCGGCCATCAGCCAGCAGATCGCGTCGCTCGAGCGCCTGGTCGACGGCAAGTTGTTCGACCGGCCGGGTGGGCCGAAGCCGGTGGTGCTCACGCCGTTGGGCGATCACCTGCTGGGGTCGGCCCGCGAGTTGTTGGCGCGTGTCGAGGTGGTGGGGCAAGAGCTCGATCGGTTTCGCACCGGCGAGGTGGGCCACATCACCGTCGGCACCTACCAGAGCGTGTCGGCCAAGGTGCTGCCATTGGTGGTGCGGCGGATGAGGGAGGAGTTCCCCGACGTGCACATCCAGTTGCACGAGAGCGACCTCGACGACGAACTCGATCAGGCCTTGGCGCGCGGCGAACTCGACGTGAGCTTCGTGGTGGGCGACTGGACGGGCGAGTTCGAGTCGAAGCGACTGTTCGACGACCCGTTCGTGCTCGTGGCCCGGCCCGGCCAGTTCAAGCCTGGCCCGGTGCGCCTGGCCGACCTGCGTGCGGCGCCCATGGTTGGTCAGCACGCCAACTCGTGCCAGATCATGAACGAGTCGGGCCTGCGTGCCGCCGGGCTGGAGCCCGACTACGTGTTCCGCACCAACGACAACGGCACGGTGAGCGCCATGGTGAAGGCCGGTTTGGGCGTGGCGGTGATGCCGCTGTTGTGCGTCGAGCCCGACGACCCCGGCATTGCGTTGCACCCGCTCCGCCCTGCGCTGCCCGATCGCCAGGTGTCGAT
>DMQJ01000267.1:0-21376 GCA_003455715.1 Acidimicrobiaceae bacterium
ACGCGCACGGCATGGCCGCTGAACTGTGGGCCCACCCACGCCGCCATGCCGACGTCGCCGACGCAGCTCGAACCCTGCAGCGACGGCGGCCCGGGCGGCGCACCCGAACCATGGCCGATGAGCAGTTCCCCGCCGGCTGCGATGGCCGCCAACTCGGCGATGGGCACCGACTTCGAGGGGGTGCCGGCCACGGAGGCCTGGCCGTCGGCCAGCACGATGTCGGCCGGGCTGGCTTCCAGCTGCTCGGCGGCCAAATTCTTCAGCTGCTCGGCGATCTGACCTGCAGCGGCCAGCACGGCACGACCGTTGTTGAACAGGGTCTGGCTGCCGGTCGCCCCCATGTCGTACGGGGCCACGCTGGTGTCTTGATAGACCAGTTCGAAGTCTTCCTGGCGCATGCCCAGTTCTTCGGCAGCGAGCTGGCGCAGCGTCATCACGGCACCGGTGCCGCACTCCTGCGCGCCGGTGATGATCTGGCCGCTGCCATCGCTGTCGATCTTCACGTAGGCCCCGCTGGGCACCGAGAAGCTCGGCCACCATCCGATGGCGACGCCGATGGCCTCGTCGTCCGGGAGTTGCTCGCCGTACCCGGCCGCGGCGGTGGCGGCATCGATGCACTGTTGTACACCGATTTCGCCATACACCTGGCCGCTCGGACCTTCCGCGCCGGTGTCGACGGCGTTGAGGCGCCGGAACTCCACCGGGTCGATACCGACGGCGCGTGCCACCTCGTCGGTGTGGCTCTCCACCGCCCAGCAACTTTGCGGTGCCGTTGGGGCCCGAACCGACCCCGACGGCTGGTGGTTCGTGTACACGAGGTGTGCCTCGGCAGACACGTTGGGGATGCGATACGGCCCGAGCGCGTGCATCGCTGCGATCTGGCTGAAGAAGCCGCTGTCGGCGGTGTAGGCACCGTTGTCGATCGCTAGCCACACCCGGCGGGCAGTGATGGTGCCGTCGCGCTTCACACCGGTCTCGATGGAATAGACGATGCCCTCTCGACGCCGGTCGGGGGCGAGGAACTCCTCGCGGCGGCTGAACACGAGCTTCACCGGGCGCTTGGCAGCGCGGGCCAACGCGGCGACATGCGCCTCGTAGTGGAAGCCGCACTTGCCGCCGAAACCGCCGCCGAGGTGAGGAACGATGATGCGCACCCGGCTGGCGGGCATCTCGAGGGTCTCGCACACACCGGCTCGTGCGTCGAACGGCACCTGGGTGCTGGTCCAGATGGTGACCTTGTTGCCCTCCCACTGCGCCACCACAGCGCGGGGCTCGATGGGGGCGGCATGGCAACCGTCGGCGACGTAGCGGCTGGAGATGACCATGTCGGCCTCCGCCATACCCGCGTCGACGTCGCCCTTGACGATGCTGCTGAACGACGCGTCGTTGCGATCTCTCACCAGTGCGTCGGCTGCGCCGTACCCCGCCCATCCTGCGTGCACCAAGGGTGCATCGGGGGTGAGTGCTGCCTCGACGTCGGTGACCACCGGAAGGGCTTCGTACTCCACGACGATCGCGTTGACGGCTCGTTGCGCCGTGGGGGCATCGACGGCCGCCACGGCGGCGAGGATCTCGCCCTCGAATCGCACGACGTCGCGTGCGAACAGCGTGCGGTCTTGCACGAACGGCCCGAAACGCACATCAGGGACGTCGTCGGCGGTGATCACCGAGAACACCCCGGGAATCGCGCGTGCAGCCGACACGTCGAGTCGTACGATCCGCGCGCTGCTCACCTCGGCGTACCTGAACTTGGCTGTCAGCATGCCGGTGAATGTGAGATCGGCCGTGTAGCGACCGCTTCCCGTCACCTTGTCGGGGCCGTCGGCTCGTACGAAGCGGGGTGTTGTGGCAGTGGTCATGGGGTGGTGTCTCCTCGGTTGCCCATGATGGCAGATGCTCCAGTCGGTGATGCGCGCTGTGAGGGCGGAGGGCTGTTCAGGTGGTGAGGCCGGCGAGCCCGCCGTCGTCGGTTGCGCCTCGGCGGCGGTTCATCGCTCTCAGCGCGAGCGCCGCCAGACCGACCGCCACCAGGGTCGCCACCATCATCACCGTCGCGAGCGCGTTGGTGGCCGGTGTAGAGCCCGCTCGCGACGCGGCATAGATCTTGATGGGCACCGTCTCCGTGGAGGCGCCGGTGGAGAGAAACGACGAGATGACGAAGTCGTCGACGGAGGTGGCGAACACCACCATGGTGCTGGCGAAGATGGCTGGTGTCAGCATCGGCAGCAGGATGAGACGGATCGCTTGGAGACGCGTCGCGCCGAGGTCGCGGGCGGCTTCCTCGAACTGGCCTCCGATAGCGGCGAGGCGGCTCCGCACGATGACCACCACGAACGACAACGTGAAGGTGACGTGGCCGAGCAGCTGCCGAGTGAGGCCGTCGGGTACGCCGGTGTACAGCTGCGAGAAGACCAAGAAGAGGGCGACACCGAACACGATCTCGGGGGTGACGATCGGTACCAACATCAACCCGTTGGCACCAGTCGACGCGCGGCCGCGCCAACGGTGCAGCCCGATGGCCATGGCCACCCCGAGCGGCGTCGCGATCAGCATGGTGAGTCCGGCAAGTTGGAGCGTGTTGAACATCGCTGTGTGCAGCGAGTCGTCGTGCAGCAGCGACGCGTTGGGATCGCCCCAGTACCACCGCATCGACATCGACTGGAACGACGACCGGCTCTTGCCGTCGTTGAACGAGACCCGCATGGCTACCAGCACCGGAAGGATCGACCATAGAACGTAGAGCCAGGTGATCGCGGCCAACGCCGGAGCCCCGCGTCGGGCGCGCCAGCGCTTCATCGTTCCGCCTGCCGCTGCTGTCGGAGGGTGGTGACGAGGTAATAGACCATCAACACCACCAACACGGCCATGAGGATGAGCACCAGCGCCGCGCCTCGATTGGGCTGGCCGCTGCCGCGCAGGTAGTCCTCCACCTGGTTACCCACCATGGTCACCTTCGGGGATCCGCTGGTGAGGTAGCTGTTGGTGTAGTAGTCGCCGAACATCGGAAGGATGGTGACCACGCTGGCGGCCATCAAGCCGGGCACCGACAGCGGAAGGGTGACGCGCATGAAGGTCTGGCGTGCGGACGCACCGAGATCGCGTCCCGCCTCGATCAGCCGGCCGTCGATGCGCTCCAGCGTGCTGTAGAGGGGAAGAATGAAGAAGGGTACGTACCCGTAGGTGAGGCCCCACACCACGGTGGTCCACGAACCGTCGAGCCACACCCGCGGCTCGTCCATGAGGTTCGCCCACCGCAGCACCCGATTCACCAGTCCGTCGGGCTGTAGGAGATTGGTCCAGGCGAGCATCCGCATCAGGTAGCTGATCCAGAAGGGCAGCACCAGCAGGCCCAGCAGCAAGCCGCGCCGCTTCGCGGGCGCCTTCCGCGCGACGTAGTACGCCACCGGGTACCCGATGGCGATGCATCCCGCCAGTGCCATGCCGACAAAGGCAAAGGTGCGCAGAAACACCTGGCGCAGACTCCCGTTGACCACCCGGTCGAGCATGTCGGTGAAGGCGGTGGTGTCCCATTGCAGGGGATTCCACTCGGGTTCCGCCGTTCGGAGGAGCGGATTGATCGAGCCGAAGGCAACGGCTGCAACGGCATAGACGGAAACGACGAAGAACGCAACGAGCCAACCAACGCCGGGCAGAGCGAACGCCGACCAGAATCGGTTCGTCCGCCGTTCGTGGCGGCCGAGTGCGATGGCCATCGGCCTCAGCCGCCGGCGTTGAAGGTTGACCAGGCTTCCGCCCACTTGGCGTCGCCCTCGATGCCGAGCGACGTGATGTACAAGGCCTTGTCGATCTCCTCAGCCGTAGGAATACAACTCCGCAGGTTCTCGGGAACGAGGCCGGCGCCGATGACGTAGTCGGCATCCAGAGCGGTGAGCGCTGGGAGGTACCCGACCCAGCCGAAGTTCTGTTCGGCGATGGCGTTGTCGATCAGGAAGTTGATGTAGAGGTGGGCGAGCACCGGGTGCTCGGCATTGGCCAGCACACCGAAACAGTCGTTGGTGAGCACGTACTGGCCGGCTGGAGGGTGCCAGAAGCCCAACACCTCAGGGCCGGTGCCCTCGGGCAGATAGCTGGCGGCGCCGGCGATCATGTCGCCGCTCCAGGTGTGGGCGATGGTGGTCGTGCCCTCAGGGATGTCCTTGTATCCCTCGATGTTGACCTTCACATTGACGAGGTCGATCAGTTCCGTGAGATCGGCCAGCGCTTGGTCGATCACGTCTTGATCGTCGGTATTGATGTCGGTGATACCGCGACGCAGCATGGCCATCGTGAACGCCTCGCGTTCGTCGTCGAGCACCGACACTTGGCCAGCAAACTCGGTAGCCATCCAGATGGCGTCCCATCCCTGAGCGTCGAGTTCGGCCGGATCGATGCGGTCGGTGCGATAGCCGATGCCAGTGCCGAAGTACGTGTACGGCACCGAGTACACCGCGCCCGGGTCGTACCACGGGTCGTTGAACGACTGGATGATGTTGCCGAAGTTGGTGAGATACGAACGGTTGAGCGGCTGTAGGAGACCGCCTTGGATGAGGTTGCCGATCGAGTTCGTGGACACCGAGTGATGAACGTCGGCCTTCACCGCGCCCGAGGCCAGCTTGGTGGTGGCTTCGGTGTCGGTGTCGAACGTGGTGATCTCCACTCTCACGCCGTACTGTGCCTCGAACGCAGCGACGACTTCCGGGTTCACGTAGTCGGCGTAGTTGATGATGCGCAACGGCCCAGCCTCTGGCTCGAGGCCGTCGGCGATGGAGTCACGAACCTGTGACCCGCCGCCGCTGCCCTCGGAGTCGCCGTCGTCGCCGCACGCCTGCAGCAGCGGCACGGCGGCCCCCAGCGCAAGGCCGACGCGCGCTGAACGGGTCAGAAACTCTCGGCGTGAACCAATCATCTGGTGCCCCCTTGGTCGCGTTGATTGACCGATGATTCAAAGTACCAGACTCGCGGACAGCGGGTGACCGAACCGGCCCCGATGTGTACACATTGTGATGCTAGTGTGTCCACATGAACGTCGGCGTGCGAGACCTGAAGCAGCACTTGTCGGAGTACCTCGACCGTGCTGCCGCAGGCGAGGTGGTGCAGGTCACCGATCGGGGCGTGCCCAAGGTGCAGATCGTGGCGGTGCCACTGCACGGCTCCGCCGCGATGGCG
The DNA here is from genome assembly GCA_003455715.1 of Acidimicrobiaceae bacterium. Classification (GTDB taxonomy): domain Bacteria; phylum Actinomycetota; class Acidimicrobiia; order Acidimicrobiales; family Ilumatobacteraceae; genus UBA668. The sequence goes on from DMQJ01000267.1 coordinate 5,167, forward strand.
TTGGGGGCCGAGCAAGGGTGGCTTCGGCCGGCGGTTCGCCCCGAGGGTCTGATGCCGTTCCGGCCGGTCGACGGTGTCCGCCGGGTGCTCGACGTGCTCGTCGAGGACCGAGGCGAGTGACGGCCTACGTCGACTCCAGCGCGCTGCTGAAGCGGTACGTCCGCGAACCCGACTCCGATGAGGCGGCCCTGCTCCTCGCCGCCGACCCGGTGCTGGTCACTTCATGGGTCACGGTCACCGAGGTCCGGCGAAACGTTGCTCGCCTGGTCCGTCCAGAGCATCTCGCCGAACTCCGTCGGCAGATCACCTCCGACCTCGACCGGTTCGCCCTCGTCGTCGCCGACCAGGTGGTGTGCGAATCCGCTGCGAACATTGCCGAGCAACTCGGTGTCGGCTCACTCGACGCGATCCATCTCGCCAGTGCTCGACGTCTGCAAGTCGTTGGCCTCAGCTTCATCACCTTCGATTTGCGTCAGGCGCAGGCGGCCCGCTCGCTCGGGTTCAACGTGCTTGGCGTGTAGTCAGTAGCTGCGCGGCAGGCCGAGCACGTGCTCGGCCACGTAACTCAACACCAGTTCTTGGCTGATCGGGGCGATGCGCATCAGCCGAGCCTCTCGGAAGTAGCGCTCCACGTGGTACTCGCTGGCGTAGCCGAAGCCGCCGAGGGTCTGCAGGGCTCGATCAGCGGCGAAGAACCCGGCTTCTGCGGCCAGGTACTTGGCCAGGTTGGCTTCCTCGCCGCACGGCACCCCGGCATCCACCAGCCGGGCGGCCTCTTGCACCATCAGGTTGGCGGCCCGCAACTTGGCGTGCGCTTCCGCGAGCGGGAAGGCGATGCCCTGGTTCTGACCGATTGGCCGGTTGAACACCACCCGCTCGTTGGCGTACGCCACCGCGGTACGCAACGACACCCGGCCGATACCGATGGCCTCCGCGGCGATCAGCACCCGCTCGGCGTTGAGTCCATCGACCAGATACCGGAACCCAGCGCCCTCGTCGCCGACCCTGTCGGAGAGGGGCACGACCACATCGTCGTAGGTGGTCTCGCAGCTGGCGACCGCGTTGCGACCCATCTTCGGAATCGGCACCACGCCGACTCCTGGTGCGTGCTTGTCGACAAGGAACAGCGTCATCCCGTCGGTGGGTTTGCGGCACTCGGCCAGGGGAGTGGTGCGGGTGAGCAGCAGGATGCGGTCGGCCTCCAGCGCCTTCGACGTCCACACCTTGCGCCCGGTGATGCGGTAGCTGTCGCCGTCGCGTACAGCCCTCGTCGTGATGCGGGTGGTGTCGGTGCCGGCATCGGGCTCAGTGACCCCGAAGGCCACGTGCAGGCTGCCGTCGGCCACGTGCGGCAGGTAACGAGCCTTCATCTCCGGGCTGCCGTGTCGGATCACCGGCTGCATGCCGAAGATGCTCATGTGGAGGCTGCTGGCACCGTTCATGGCCGCCCCGCTCGCCGCCACTTCCTCAAGCACGGCCGCCGCTTCGAGAATGCCGCGACCGCCACCGCCGTACTCCTCCGGGATGGCGATACCGATCCAGCCCCCGTCGGCCATCGCTCGGTAGAACTCCCATGGGAAGCGATGGGCCCGATCGCACTCGGCCCAGTAGCTGTCAGGGAACTGAGCGCACAGATCGCGCACGGCCTGTCGGATGAGCACGAGGTCGTCGGGGTCGGCCAGATCGGATTCGAATGGCATCGCCGCAGCGTAGATGGATGCGCGACTTGCGCTGGCGGCGAATCCTCGGATCAGGCGAGGTTTCGCCGCCAGCGTGTGTGGTGCCGAATGCTGATCAGCCGCGGCGGCCGGCGAAGTAGCGGCGGTAGTTTTCCGCTGCCTTGGCCAGTTCGGGGTTGGCGTCGAGCACCGGCTGCATCTTCTCGCGGGCCGCCTGCTCCTTGTAGGGGCGGAACTCGCGGGGGAAGTTGCCGTCGTGCGGACGGTACGACTTGAGAATGCGCCGGGCCACCGTGGCCTTGTGCACCTCGTCGGGGCCGTCGGCCAAGCCCATGTGCGGAGCAGCCGCATACATGTCTTGCAGCGGGGTGAGGTCGGTGGTGCCGAGCGAGCCGTGGATGTGCAACGCATCGAAGGAGATCTCGCGAAGCACACGCGACATGGTGAACTTCACCGCTGCGATCTCGGTGCGGGCCTCCTGTGTGGAGGTGCGGTCGATCTTCCATGCCGCTTCCAGCACCAGCAAGCGCAGCATCTTCAGCTTCACGTACGACTCGGCGATCTTGTCCTGCACCATTTGGTGCTCGGCGATGACCTGGCCGTGCGACCGGCGAGTGAGTGCCCGCTCGCACATCATGTCGAGTGCCAGCTGGCACTGGGCGATGGTGCGCATCGCGTGGTGGATGCGGCCGCCGCCGAGTCGACGTTGGGCGAGCACCTTGGCGCCGTCTTCGGGCCCGAGGAGGTGGTCGAGCGGCACGCGCACATCGCGGTAGATGATGTGGTTGTGGTTGCGCGGCTCGGGCATGATCTCCACGCCCGGTGTGGTGCGTGGCACGACGTACATGCCGTTGGTGCACATCACGAACAGCAGGTCGGCCACCCGGCCGGCGGAGGTGAACCACTTCTCGCCGTTGATCACCCATTCGTCGCCATCGCGCTCGGCGTGGGTGACGAACAGGTTCGGGTCGGAGCCGCCCTGAGGTTCGGTCATCGAGTAGGCCGAGAACATCTCCTGCGCAAGCAGCGGCTTCAGCCACCGCTCCTTCTGCTCCTCCGTGCCGTAGGCGGCCAGCATCTCCATGTTGCCGGTGTCGGGCGCGGCGGCGCCGAACAACTGCGGCGCGGCGGGGTAGCGGCCGATCACTTCGTTCACGAGCGCGAGCTTGAGCTGGCCGAAGCCGGGACCGCCGAGGTCCTCATCGAGAAACAGCGCCCACAGGCCCTGATCCTTCACCTCCTGCTGCAGTTGGCGAACGTAGGCCTTCACGGCAGGGTCGGGTGAGCGCACCGCGTGCGGGAACACATGGTGCAGCGGTTCCACCTTCTCGTCGCAGAACTGCTTGATCCAGTCGAGCTTCGCTTGAAACTCCGGCTCGGTCTCGAATTCCCAGGCCATCGGTGGCGTCCTCCTGTGTCGGGGTTCACATCGTCGCGTCTCGAACCGTGCCGTTCGTTACCGGAGCGATGAACTGGGCGGCTACTTCTCCTCGATCTCCACCGGCACGGCGAAGGCGTCGGCGAAGTCGGGGCCGATGCCAACCGCCGCTTCGTCGACCCCGAACTGGGCGAGGACCCAGGCGGTGACCCCGTGGGTGATGATCGGGAACGTGGTGTCGACCGGTACGGCGGGCTCGATGCAGCCGTCCTCGCCCAAGGTGCGCAGCTGCGGCTGCGCCTCCAGCAGCGGGCCGAGCCCCGAGGCCTCGGCGATACCGATGATGCCGGTGCCGTTGCCGAAGGTGCAGAAGTCGTCGAACCCGTTGTGGCCGACGCCTTCGATGATCCACAACAGGCTGGGGGAGGGCGCCGCCTCGAACGCGGGACGTGTTGCTGTCTCGGCGGGCACCACGAAGTCGACCGATCCGGCCATGAAGAACGACGGCTTGTCGGGGAGCGGAGGGGCTGTCGTTGTCGTTGAACCGGACGTGTCGCCACCGCCGAGGAAGGCGCCCGACGCCAACGAGACGTAGCCGTCGATGCGGTCATCGGCCGCGGCACCGAGCACCGTTCCGCCGCCCGCGCTATGGCCGACGGCGATCACACGCTCGGCATCGACGCGGCCATTGAACGGACTGGCGGGGTCGGTGCCAGCGGCGCTGATGAGCTCGAGGCTCTGCAGGAGATCGTCGACGGCATCGGCGCGGTCGCCGCTTGCCGTGCCACCGAGCACGTTGGTGAGGTCGCGTGAGGGATGATCGGGGGAGACGACGATCATCCCCCAACTGGCCAGATGTGCGGTGAGGAACGTGCTCTGCAGACGGATGCCGGTGAAGCCGTGGCTGAACAGCACGACTGGAAACGAACCCTCGGCTACCGCTGCATCACGGCTGCCCGGGTAGCTGTAGCCGGCAGGAATATCGGCGGTGAGCACGGCCTTGATGGCCTCGGGTACGAAGTCGCGCACGTCGTAGCTGTCGGTGCCCTCGCTTCCCTCGGCCGCCGGGTACCACACCTCCACCTTTGGCCCTTTTGCCAGTTGCAGGGTGGTGACGCCCACCGGGTGCGGGCCGTAATCGGCATAGGTGGTAGCGACCGCTGCTGGGTCGAGCGTGGTGGTGGGCGCTGCGGTAGTGGTGGGCGCCTCGGTGGTTGTCGGTGCGTCGGTGGCGGGTGCATCGGTTGCCGTCGGGGTGCTGGTGCCGGACGAGCCGGAGGAGCCGTCGTCGCTGCAGGCAGCGGCGAGGAGGGCCATGGCGACGACGGGAAGGGCGAACCGGCGGGCGATCATCGCCACAGCGTGCCACCGGTGGGCGAGACGTGCACTGTCGGAATCGTGGCGGCGCGTGGGCGGGATGTGGCGCTATCGTGCAGGCGCTGCCCACCGGCGCTGCCGGTGTGCAACAAGTTGGCGACGTGGCCGAGTGGCTGAGGCAAGGGCCTGCAAAGCCCTCCACATGGGTTCGATTCCCATCGTCGCCTCGCTTCCAGCGCCTCCGATCCGGTTTCCGGGTCGGAGGCGCTGCCGTTTCCGGCGTCGTTCGACACGCTGCGCAGTGGGTGCGGATGCCACACTGTCGGCCGGTCGAACAATGGGGGTTGAGATGGCCGGTTGGAACTTTGCTGACGTGTACGAGGCTGTGGCGGCGAAGGCGCCCGATCGGCCCTGCCAGATTCAGGGTGAGCGGGTGATCACCTGGGCCGAGTTCGATGCTCGCGCCAACGCACTCGCCGCCGACATGCTGGCGGCGGGGTTGTCGCACCAGAGCAAGGTGGCCGCCTACCTGTACAACGGGCCGGAGTATTTGGAGACGTACATCGCGGCCTTCAAGGGCGGGTTCGCTCCAGTGAACACCAACTACCGCTACGGCCACGACGAGATCGTCTACTTGTTCGACAACGCGGATGCCGAGGCTGTGGTGTTCCACGCCACGTTCATCGACCTGGTCGAGCACGTCCGCCACGAGTTGCCGAAGGTGAAGCGCTGGTACTGCGTCGCCGACGGGTCGGGCCCATGCCCCGATTGGGCGCTCGACTACGAGACGGTGGTGTCTGCGCCGGTGCAGGGGCCGGTGCGAGGCCCCTGGGGCCGGAGCGGCGACGATCTGCTGCTGCTGTACACCGGTGGCACCACGGGTATGCCCAAGGGCGTCATGTGGCGCCAGGACGACCTGTTCAACGTGCTCGGCGCGGGCGGCAACGCAGTGCTCGGCATCGGCCCGGCAGCGAGCATCGACGAACTGGTCGAGCGCATCGATCCGTCGGCTCCGGGCTTCGTACTGCTCTCCGCGTGCCCACTCATGCATGGCACCGGTCAGTTCTCCAGCCTCATCGCCATGAACCTCGGCGGCGCCATCGTCACGCTGCCGTCGCGTCACTTCGATGTCGCCGAGTTGTTGCACGAGGTGGAGCGCAATCGCGTCAACTCGATCATCATCGTCGGCCAGGCCTTCGCCGGGCCCATCCTCGAACACCTCGACGCCAACCCCAACACGTACGACCTCTCCAGCGTCATCATGATGTCGTCGTCCGGCGTGATGTGGAGCCAAGACAACAAGGAAGGGCTCCTGCGGCACCTTCCCCAGGCGGCGCTCTTCGACTCGTTCGGGTCGTCCGAAGCCGTCGGGATGGGCGCCTCGGTGAGCACGGCTGGCGGCACCAGCCAGACGGCGCGCTTCATGCTCGGGCCGGCCTGTCAGGTGTTCACCGAAGACGGCCGTCGAGTTGCGCCCGGGTCGGGCGAGCGCGGACTGGTGGCCGTCGGCGGGTTCATCCCGATGGGCTATTACAAGGACGACGTGAAGACGGCTCAGACCTTCCGTACGTTCGAAGACCGACGCTGGAGCGTGCCGGGCGACTGGGCAGAGGTCAACGAAGATGGCACGCTGCTGCTGTTGGGTCGAGGCTCGGTCTGTATCAACACCGGTGGCGAGAAGGTGTTCCCCGAGGAGGTGGAGGAGGCGCTCAAGCGCCACCCCGAGGTGCGTGACGCGGTCGTGGTGGGCATCCCCGACAACCGCTTCGGTGAGACGATCTGCGCGGTTGTCGAGGCGGTGCCCGGCGCAGCGCCGGAACTCCCTTCACTCGCTGACCACGTGAAGGAACACCTGGCGCACTACAAGGCGCCGCGGCATCTCGTGCTGGTCGACACCATCGGCAGGGCTCCCAACGGCAAGGTCGACTACAAGCGCCTCAAGGGCGTGGCCATTGAACGGCTGGGAGTCAACTGATCGTCGGGTCGTCCGGCTACGACTTCGTCTGCGGGGTTGGCGCGATGGCGCGTAGTGCCCCGGCTTTCGCAGCGAGTACGAACAACACCACCGCCGCAGCGAATGCTGCCAATGCGGCCACGGTGACCCACGCGGGTGCTTGGGCAGTGGTGTAGATCACGGCGCCGCCCGAGTCGAGCCCCTGGCAGTTGTCGGTCTTCTTGCCCGCGGAGAACTGCACCTCCGTATAGCCGCGATCGCTGCCCCAGTCGCGGCACGCGCTGTCGGCCAGCGCAGGTGCCCCGAGGATGAGGAGTACCCCAACGACGGCAACCACGATCGCTGCGCCGATGAGGATGAAGGCACGTACCCGCTGCGTTGACGGCATCTCGGAATTCATGGCTGCATCGTGGCATGTGCCGTCGTCGTTGCGGCGCGCCGACTGGTAGTGCGCGACACTTGCACCGTGACCTCGCGGGCGACGCTCATCGTCTACGCGTGCCCGGTGGGGGCGTTGGCCCGGTCGCTTGCCCGCTACTTCCGTGTCGCAGCGGAGCGCTTCGGCCCCAACGAGGCGCACGCCTATATGCCGCACGTCACCGTCACCGGCTTCTTCCACGACACCGACCCAGACCTCGGCGACTACAGCGCCGCGTTGGACCAGGCGATGCGTCAAGCAGGCACGACGTGCTCGGTCGCCGTCGGCGACCTACTTCTCAACGACGACTTCCACGGGCTGACGATCGAGTCGCCGTGGCTCCAGGCAGTGGGCTCCGAGTTCGCAGCGCGTGCACCGGCGGCGACACGAACTGATGCGGTGCGCCCCAAGGACTGGCTGCATCTCAGCCTTGCGTACGGCTTCGCCCCCGCCGCCGCCGACGGCCTTGCCCAGTTGGTGCGCGAAATCGTCGACCCTTGGTCGCCGTGCACGTGGGAACTGCGTCTCTACGAGCGGCATGGAGGGAATCGCTGGGTGGCTCACCAGAGCTGGCCGATTCGACCTGCACGGCTCAGTCGCTGATACCCTTGGGGGTATGTGTCGTCGAGTGAAGTGCAAGAAGTGTGGGAAGCCGAGTTGGGCAGGCTGCGGGGCCCATGTGGAGCAGGTGCTTGGCGACGTGCCGCGCAGCGAACGGTGCCGGTGTCATGAGGTCCCTGCCAAAGTGGCGGCGAAGGCCAAGGTGAGGGCCGCAGCGGCGCCGCCTCCTCCCACCACCGCCTACGGACGATTCAAGGACTGGTTGAAGAAGTAGCGATCCCTCGATTGGGGCCGAGGGCGTTCGGTCAGCGGCCGGGCGCCACCACTCCGGTGCGCAGGCCGGGGAACTGGCCGAGGCGCTCCAGCGCAGCCACGGTGCTGCGCATGGCGTCGGCCGGTACCGGATGGCTGATGAGGAAGCCCTGCGCCTTCGAGCAGCCAAGGTCGCTGAGCACCTGCAACTGATGCACGCTCTCGACACCTTCAGCCACCATGTCGAGCCCCAGAGATCGTCCCATCGCGACGATGGTGCGCACCAGGCTGCGGTCGTTGGGGTTGTCGGCCACGCCTTGCACGAAGGCGCGGTCGATCTTGATGCGCTGCAGCGGGAACTTCTGGAGCAACGACAGCGACGAGTAGCCGGTTCCGAAGTCGTCGAGCGCGACCCGCACACCCAGTGAACGCAGACGGCGCAGGGTGCTGAGGGCGAGATCTGGCTCGGCGATCATGACGCTCTCGGTGACCTCAAGCCACAGCAACTGGGGTGATACACCCGACCGGGTGAGCGCCTCGCTGACGATCGCCGGGAAGTTCGAATCGCTGAGTTGACGCGGCGACACATTGACCGACATCGTGGCTGATGGGCTGCACACGCCGTCGTCGATCCAGCGCCGCAACTGCGAGAGTGCCTCCAACAGCGCCCACGAGCCGATTGGCACGATGGTGCCGGTGTCTTCGGCGATGGGGATGAACTCTGCTGGCGACACGATGGTGCCGTCGCTCTGCTGCCACCGCATGAGTGCCTCGAACCCGACGACATCGCCCGACTGCAGGTCGAGAATCGGCTGGTGGAACAGCCGCAATTCGCGACGATCGAGTGCTCGATAGAGGGCGGTTTCCACCGCAAGGCGATGAGCGACGCGCTCGTGCATGCTCTCGTCGTAGACGGCCACACAGTTGCGACCCGCGTCCTTCGCCCGGTACATCGCCGTGTCGGCGTGGCGCACAAGGTCTTCCGGCGAGGTGCTGGAGGTGGCATGGATCGTGGCGACGCCGATACTGGCGGTGACGAACACGTCGCCCTGGCTGAGCACCATCGGCTCGCGGAATGCGGCAAGCAGGCGCTCGGCCAGCGCGAGCGCAGCGCCTTGCGACTGGCAGGCGGGGTCGAGCACCACGTACTCGTCGCCCGAGAGTCGGGCGACGGTGGCAGCGTCCGGTGCTGCGCCCTGCAGACGACGGGCAACGGTGACCAACACTTCGTCGCCGGCGGTGTGGCCGAGCGAGTCGTTGATGTTCTTGAACCGGTCGAGGTCGACGAAGAAGAGTGTGGGGTGGGTCTCGGGCCCCCACGACGTGCGGAGCAACTCGTTGATCCGGGCGAGCAGCACACCACGGTTGGGGAGGCCGGTGAGTGGGTCGGTCTGGGCCCCGTGAATGAGCTCGGCCTGCGCCCTTGAATTGGCCCTCACGGCGCCGACCACCCGAAGCGTCACCACCGCAGCAAGCCCCAGTGCAGAGAGCGAACGGACCACGCGGTCGGTGGGGTCGTTGGGCGCCGTCGCCGCGAGCACCACGACCGGAGCGACGAGCGCAGCGACGATGACCACCAGGCGGCCCATGCTGTCGATGCGGTGCTGTCGATGCGGCCTGGAGATCTCGGCAAAGGTCGGGTGCAATGCTGCTGCGCCCAGTCCGAAGAACGCCAGCACACACAGCGGTGCCACCGCCCGGGCCGCCGTATCGCCGATGTGGCCAACGTCGGACATGGAGGTGAGGACGTCGGCAGCCATGTTGCATGTGAGCGCCATCACCAGCAGCCACACGCTGGGCGGACGCTGCTTTCGGCCGAGCACCATGAGCGCAGTGAGGAAGAGCACCATCGATGCGGTGGGTTGGTACAGGCCGTACAGAAACACGCCGATAGCGCGTGCGTTGTGGTCTTCGCTGACCGGCTGAATGAAGAGCGCCCATGCTGCGATCCATGTGCCGAGCGCGACGATCGCGGCGTCGCCGTAGAGGTGCTTCGGCGGCATGGCCGTGCCGTCGCGGATCAGCAGTGCCAAGCCGGCCACAAGGCACGCGGCCCCACACAGTGCCAGCACCACGGCGGACAATGAATGCCAGGGCGGGCTGTCGCCGCTCGCAAGGCGGGCGGCTGCGCCAAAGCCACCAGCACCGGCGAAGCATGCGAGAACGGCCATCGACAGCGGATGGGAGCGACGGGCGAGCCACAGTGCGGGCGCCAACTGCAGGGCGGCGACGACCACGATGAGGTCGCGGGCGCGGTCGGACGGCACCGCGACGGAGGCGGTGGCGACGACGCCACCGGCGATCAGGTACCACGTGCTCAGGGGAGCGGCTGCTCGGTTCACGAGCCTCCTTGCAGGTCAGATCGGAGCGATGCGCCGACAGACAACGTTCGCCAGTGTACGTCACCGAACGAATTCGCGCTAGAGGCGCAAGATTGAACGCTGAGAGTGATGAAGGTCGGGGTCAGTGTGGCGGAGCGTGTTTGAGGAGGGCGACCGCTGACGTTTCCGCTACGGTTGGCAGGGATGAGTCCATGTGTGGGCACTCCTGTATGACCTCCATTGCCCAGTCGTCCTCCGTCGTTGTCCCCGGTGCGCACTTGATGGCCGCGCTGGTCGGTCAGCGCGATGCCCACCTGCGCATCATTGAGGCGGCCTTCCCCGATGCGACGATCGCGGTGCGGGGCAATGAGATCCACATCGACGGACCACACGCAGAGGTCGTGGGCCGACTGTGCGAGGAACTCGTGGTGCTGGTGCAGCAGGGCCAACACCTCGACGATGCGGCGGTGCGCCGCAGCATCGACATGGTGAAGGTCGACGAACGACCCAGCCGGGTGCTCACCGACGACATCATGCGAGGGGCCAAGGGGCGCCCAATCCGGCCCAAGACCGCTGGCCAGAAGCGCTACATCGACGCGATCCGGGCCAACGTCATCACGTTCGGCCTCGGTCCGGCGGGCACTGGCAAGAGTTGGTTGGCAGTGGCAATGGCGGTGCAGGCACTCCAGAGCAAGCAGGTGCAGCGCATCATCCTCACTCGCCCCGCGGTGGAAGCCGGTGAGCGACTGGGGTTCCTCCCGGGCGACCTGATGGCCAAGATCGATCCCTACCTGCGGCCGCTGTACGACGCCTTGTACGACATGGTCGATACGGAGGGTGCGCAGAAGTTGCTCGAACGTCAGGCAGTCGAGGTGGCGCCCCTCGCGTTCATGCGTGGTCGCACGCTCAACAACAGCTTCATCATTCTCGACGAGGCACAGAACGCAACTCCCGAGCAGATGAAGATGTTCCTCACCCGCATCGGATTCGGATCGAGGGTCGTCGTCACCGGCGACACCACCCAGGTCGATGTTCCCGACGGCCGCAGCGGCCTCATCGGGCTCGAGCGCACGCTGACGGGCATCGAAGGTCTCGCCTTCGTGCACCTCGGCGCCGGCGATGTGGTGCGCCACCGCATCGTGGCCGACATCGTGGCGGCCTACGAGCGTGCCGAACCGGTGCCCGCCCCTGCCAGAGGACGATCGCGTGGTTGAGCCTGCCCGGCCTCGCGTCGCTGCTCGAAGGAAGGTAGGGGGCGACGGCGACCCCGAGGTTTTCTGCGCCGACGAGCAGAGCGATGTGGTCATCGATGTCGATCGGTGGCACCGATTGGCCACCGACGTGCTGCGCGCTGAGGGCATCCGCGGCCTCGCCGAGTTGTCGCTGATCTTCGTGTCGGAGGCCGAGATCGCCGCGCTCAACGAGGAGTACATGGGCAAGCAAGGCCCCACCGATGTGCTGTCGTTCCCCATTGATGCGGCGGAGGCGGACGTGGTGCTGCAGCAGCAGTCGCCCAGCCGCGGCCCCGACCGCGCACCCCCCGACCCAGCCGACATGCCGCTCTTGCTCGGCGACGTGGTGGTGTGCCCCGTGGTTGCGGCGGCTCAGGCCCCCACCCACGCCGGCACCATCGACGACGAGTTGGCGCTGCTGATCGTGCATGGCGTGCTGCATGTTCTCGGGTACGACCACGATGAACCCGCCGCCCGCGACGCGATGTGGGCGCGTGAGCGCGAACTGCTCTCCGACCTCCACTGGCATGGGCCCGTTCCCGCCGAGTTCCGACAGGACCACGACGAATGATCGCTGTGCAGTTCAGCAACGTCGACCTGCTCATCTTGCTCGCCATCTTCATCCTCCTGTGCGCGCTCATCTTCCTGGCTGTCGCCGAGATGGGGTTGTCGAGGATGAACAAGCCTCGCGCCACCTCGCTGGCAGAGCAGGGCCACAAGTCGGGCAAGGCGCTGAAGCGGTTGGTGGAAGAGCCCGAGCGATGGGTCAACTCCGTGCTGCTCACCGTCAACACCTTCCAGACCGTGCAGGCCACGCTCACCGGTGTGGTCGCCGGTCGACTGTTCGGCCCAGTCGGTGTGGCCGTCGGCGTGGTCCTCAACGTGGTCGTCTTCTTCGTGCTCGCCGAAGCGGTCCCCAAGACGTACGCCGTGCTCTACCCACAGCGAGCAGCGCTCGTGGCAGCCCGACCGGTCTCGGCGCTCGTGGCCTTTCCGCCGCTGCGATGGGTGTCGCAGGGCCTCATCAAGTTCACCAACGTCATCGTCAAGGGCAAGGGACTCGAACAGGGTCCGTTCGTCAGCGAGCAGGAGTTGCTCGGCATCGTCGAGGGTGCCGTGGAAGACGAGGTCATCGAGGAGGAAGAGCGCGAACTCATCGAGAGCATCATCGAGTTCGGCGACACGGTTGCCCGTGAGGTGATGGCCCCGCGGCCCGACATCGTTTTCGTTCCGCACACCGCCACCATCACGTCGGCGCTCGACACGGCCATCGAACACGGCTTCTCGCGGTTGCCGGTGCTCAACTCTGACGAAGACGATGATGTGCTCGGCCTCGCCTACGCCAAAGACCTCATTCGTCTTGAGCGTGAGGGCAAGGGCGACACTCCGGTGGTGGAGCACCTCCGCACGGTGCACTTCATCCCCGAGAACAAGCCGGTGAGTCGCCTCATGCGCGAGATGCAGGCCGAGAAGTATCACCTTGCGCTGGTGGTGAACGAGTACGGCCAACTTGCCGGGCTGATCACGCTCGAAGACTGCCTGGAAGAGTTGGTGGGCGAGATCGTCGACGAGCACGACGACGAAGATGCTGAGGTGCAACGTCTCAGCGATGGCTCGTACCTTGTCGACGGTGGAATGGCCATCGAAGACCTCAACGACCTCCTGAGCCTGCAGGTACCCGACGACGACTGGGACACCGTGGCCGGGTTCCTGTTCGGGAGCCTCGAGCACGTGCCCGAGTTGGGTGAGTCGATCGTGCACGATGGCTGGCGGTTCTCTGCCGCCGAGTTGGAAGGTCGCCGCATCCGGCGAGTGCGCATCACCCTCGAGCCCGAGTTGGCGATCGACGAGTCGGAAGGCGGGTCGCCCGACTGACGGCCAGTGGCTGCAGCCAGCGGCGTCAGCCGGCGCCGGGGTCGTTGAACAGATCGAACGGGTCGCGCTCGATCGAGAGGGGCGTCGCATCGTCGTCGCGCTCGGTCGCCTCGTCGGCGGCGAGGTGCTGCGAATGCGCATCGGCGAGCGCAGCGGCAATGGCCGGGCGGGTGAGCCGGGTGACGATCACCAGGTAGGCCAGGGCCATCAATGCGGCACCGAAGAAGTACGGCGCGCGGAGGCCGAACCACGCTGCCACCAGGCCACCCGCGGCGCCGCCAACCGGCATGGCGCCCCACGAGACCCACCGATACACACCGTTGACTCGGCCAAAAAGGTGCTGGGGTACGAGCTGCTGGCGGAGCGACACGGCGACGATGCTCCACAGCGTGATCATCATCGCCTGCACGGTGACCATGAGCACCACCCACCACACCACGGGGAGGATGCCGACGGCGATCATGGTGAGCACCGGGGTGAACGCGGCAACGAGGATGGCAAAGCGACGGCCGACCTTCTCCACCAGCTTCGCGCCGAGAATCCCCGCAGCGAGAGCGCCAGCTCCGACAACGCCCACCAGCACGCCGAACATCCGGGCACTGACGCCCAGTTCGTCGCGTGCGAACAACACGAAGGTGCTCTCCGTCGCCGCGAACGCGAGGTTGGTGAGTGCGACCGCGATGGCCATCGATCGGAGGAGTCGGTGGTTCCACAACCAGCGGAACCCCTCGCGAACTTCGGCGCGCATCGAGGTGGTGGTGGCGGTGGCGGTGGAGGTCGATGACGGTTGGGCGCGGAAGCTGCCGCGCAGGCTGGCAGCCAGCATGGCGGCGACGACGAAGGTCGCGGCGTCGACCCCGAACGGCAGCCACACCGCCGCGGCGAACAGGGTGCTCCCGATCGGAATGCCGACGAACGTGTTCAGCGTCACCTCCGCTGCACCCCTCCACCCGTTGGCGCGCTCGAGCTGTTCGGGGGCGACGAGCTGAGGGACGATGGCTGTCGAGGCGCTGTCGAAGAACACCTCACCAGCCCCGAGCCCGAAGGCGAGGGCCCAGAGCATCCAGAGTTGGACACCGTCGAACGCGGCGGCGAGAGCGAGGAGACCGACCAGCGCAGCGCGGAACAAGTCGGCCCACACGAGCAGTGTGCGGCGGTCGACCCGGTCGACCACGGCGCCGGCCGGGATGGCGAGGAGCAGCCAGGGGATGGTGAAGAACGCAGAGATGAGCCCGACGGAGAATGGGCTGTCGGTGAGGGTGGTGGCCAGTAGCGGCAAGGCCACCACCAGCACGCCATCGCCAAGGTTGGAGATGGCGCTGCCTGCGAGCAGTCGCCAGTACGAGCCGCCGAGCCCGGTGCGAGCGGTGGTGCGCTTGCTCACTCGTTGGCGCCGCCGAGGCGTGCGAACGCCGCCGGCAGGTCGGGGTACCGCTTGGTGGACGCCCCGCCGTCGACAGCCATCACTGCGCCGCTGACGAACCCTGAATCGGGTCCGGCGAGAAAGGCTGCCATGGCGGCGATGTCGTCGGGCTGGGCGAAACGGCCCAACGTGGTGTTCTCCACGAACTCATCGACCACGCCGGGGATGAGGAAGAACGTGCTGGTCGCGTTGGTCTCAACCAGGCCGGGGGCAATGGCATTGACCCGAATGCCCCGCGCGCCCAGTTCCATCGCTGCGACCTTGGTGAACATCATGACGCCGGCCTTGGCGGCGCAGTAGGCGCTCATGCCCGCCGACGGTTGGGTGCCGTTGAGCGATGAGATGGTGATGATGCTCCCGCCGTCGCGCATCGCTCGTGCGGCGTGCTTCACCGTGAGGTAGACGCCGGTGAGGCACAGATCGATGATGGAACGCCACTCGTCGGTGGGGTGGTCGACGATGGGGGAGTAGGTGCCCCTGCCTGCGTTGGCGACGGCGATGTGCAACCCGCCGAGTGGCGCAGCCACGGCGCACGCAGACTCCACCGACGACTCGCTGGTGACGTCGCACTCCACTGGGTGCACACTCGGACCCAGTTCAGCAGCGAGTCGGTCGAGGCCGGAGGTATCGATGTCGGCGGCAACCACGGTTGCGCCATCGTGCACGAAACGGATGGCGGTGGCCCGTCCGATGCCGGAGGCAGCTCCGGTGACCAAGGCAACGCGGTCTGCAAGCGGTCGGTTCGGATCGGTCTCGTTCATCGGCGGCACCTTAGTGGCCGCCGCCCTTCCCCAGCCGATGTCGCTGCACCTTGCCGAGAGCGGTGCGCGGGATGGCGTCGACCAGGTGCAACGCCTTGGGCGCACAGTACGCAGGCTGCCGAGCCCTCACGTAGGAACGAAGCTCGTCCAGCGTCGGCGGCTCGCCGTCGGGTACGACCCAGGCTTCTACCCGCTGGCCCCACTCAGGGTCGTCGACGCCAGCCACCGCCACGTCCGCAACGGAGGGGTGGCTGGCGATCGTGGCCTCCACGACATCGGGCCAGATGTTCTCGCCGCCGCTGATGATGAGGTCGCCGCGGCGGCCCTCCACGTGCAGCGTGCCGTCGGCGTTCCATCGACCGATGTCGCCCGTGTGCAGCCACCCCTCCGCGTCGATGGACGTGGAGCCGTCGCGGTAACAGCGCATCAGCATTGGTCCACGGAGCAGCACTTCACGATCGTCGGCGATTCGCACGTCGACCCCGTCGAGCGGGCGGCCGTCATACACCACCCCGCTGCCCGTCTCGGTGAGGCCGTAGGTGACATGGGCGTGCGGGGGACGATCCGCTGGTGGTCGGGCACCTCCGAGCACAACGACGCGAAACAGGGAGGCATCGACGCGGGCGAGCGCGGTGGCCACCAACGACACCGCCGTCGCGCCGTTGCGGGCAGCGAGCTCCACCGCCTCCGCCTCGAACCGGTCGTGCACCACCAGCCCGGCGCCAGTATGCAGCGCCCTGGTGACCACCGAGAGGCCACCGACGTGGGCGAGGGGAAGGCACGCGAGCCAGGTGTCGTTGGCATCGACGCCAAGTCGGGTGCTGGTGGCGTGGGCGGAGGCGGCGACGGCAACGTGGGTGAGCACCACGCCCTTTGGTGTGCCGGTGGAACCGCTCGTTGCGACCACGAGGGCGTCGCCGTCCTCGCAACGCCGACCCGAGGACAGGATGTGTTCACCCGCGGTGTCGATGAGGCGGGGGGGGGCCAGCGTGGCGAGCATCGCGGCTCGGGGGGGGTCGGAAGGGGGGCGGGGTGGGGA
>DMQJ01000267.1:21542-22156 GCA_003455715.1 Acidimicrobiaceae bacterium
GCCAGCGTGGCGAGCATCGCGGCTCGGGCGACTGGGGGAAGGCGCCGGTCGACCGGGAGAACGGCATCACCACGATCCCAGACGGCCTGCAGGTGCCGAACCCACTCCGGACCCGCCGGAAGGTCGATGGCGACGAGATGCGGCACGGCGTGAGGCTATTCGGATTGAATGGCGGCAATGAACGCCATCATGTCTTCGCCCTGGGTCGTCGGCGCGCGGCCTCGCACACTGCCTGCAGCCGTGGTGCCGGTGGCGCTCGGAGTCGCTGCCGCAGTGGGCGAGCCGAATCCTGTGTGGTGGCGGGCGTTGCTGGCACTCGTGGTGAGCCTTGCGCTGCAGGTGGGTGTCAACTACGCCAACGACTACAGCGACGGTGTGAAGGGTACCGATGACGTACGTGTCGGGCCGGTGCGACTGGTGGCGAGCGGCCTGAAGCCGGCGGGTGCCGTGAAGCGTGCCGCGTTCGTGGCGTTCGGGGTCGCGGCTGCTGCAGGCGCCGTGCTGGCGGCCACCACCACATGGTGGCTGGTGGCGGTGGGCGCAGCTGCCATCCTCGCCGGTTGGTTCTACACGGGCGGCCCGCGGCCGTACGGCTACATCGGCCTTGGAGAAGT
>DMQJ01000267.1:22335-22578 GCA_003455715.1 Acidimicrobiaceae bacterium
CATCGGCCTTGGAGAAGTGTTCGTGTTCGTCTTCTTCGGGCTGGTGGCCACCGTGGGTACCACCTACGTGGTGGGCGAGCAGTTGCCCGCGGTGTCGTGGCTCGCCGGGTGCGCGGCGGGCAGCCTTGCGTGCGCGCTGCTGGTCATCAACAATCTTCGCGACATCCCGACTGATCGTGCGGTGGGCAAGCGCACGTTGGCCGTGCGGCTGGGCGACGGTCGCACCCGGGTGTTCTATGTGGT
>DMQJ01000305.1:0-7444 GCA_003455715.1 Acidimicrobiaceae bacterium
TGGTGGAGCTGAAGGCGCGGTTCGACGAGGCCACCAACGTCGGTTGGGCGAAAGCGCTCGAACGCAGTGGCGTGCACGTGGTGTACGGCCTGGTGGGGCTGAAGACCCACGCCAAGTGCACGCTCGTGGTGCGTGAAGACGACGACGGCCTTCGCCGCTACTGCCACATTGGCACCGGCAACTACAACAGCAAGACGGCCGGACTCTACGAAGACGTCGGGTTTCTCACCTGCGACGAGCAGGTCGGCGCCGATGTCACTCAGCTCTTCAACCACCTCACCGGCTACAGCCGCGCGGTGCAGTTCCAGTCGTTGCTCGTGGCACCGCGCGATCTGCGCGACCAACTGGTCGACCTCATCGAGCACGAGATGTCGTTCGGCGCCAACGGGCGCATCACGGCCAAGCTCAACTCGCTCACCGACCCGGAGATGGTCTACATGCTCTACGCCGCCAGCCAGGCCGGCGTGCAGGTCGATCTCATCACGCGTGGCATCTGTTGCCTGGTGCCCGGTGTGCCCGGCGTGAGCGAGAACATCCGAGTGCGCAGCATCCTCGGCCGCTACCTCGAGCATTCGCGCATCGTTCGCTTCGAGCACGGGGGCGACGACGACACGCCGCTGTTCCTCATCGGCAGCGCCGACTGGATGGGCCGCAACCTCGACCGCCGCGTGGAGGTGTTGGTGCCGGTCACCCACCCGAAGCATCAGGCGTGGCTCGACCAGGTCTTCGACACCGATCTGGCCGACGACATCGTGCGCCACGAACTCGATGCCGAGGGCGTGTGGCATCGTCATGGTCCCGCGCACTTCCCCGACGGCGATGCACAGCAACGCTTTGCGGAGTGGGTACGCGACCGCCAGACCCTCTAGGGCGACGTCACGGCGCGCTTCGTCGTGCCGTCGGCGACCGTTCACCTGTCGTTCACCCAAGCCGGGTTGTGGTGTCACTTCGGCTCTCTACGGTGCCCCTCGTTGATCCGCCAACATCGAGGAGACATTGCGTGAACAGCAAGAAGCGGCGAGTCGTACTCGCCAGCATCGTCGGCCTTTCGCTCATCGCCGCAGCGTGCGGTGAGGACGAGGGCGCCCAAGAGCCCACCACCACCCCCGCTGCCGAGCAGCCCACCACGACTGCCGGCGAGGGCGGCGGCGAGGAGCCCACCACCACCATGGCCGATGGCGGCGAGATGGAGCTCGCTGGGGGCGAAGTGTTCGTCACCGGCTCGTCCACCGTCGAGCCCATCTCGGTGCTGGTCAGCGAACTCGCCGGCGAGATGACCGGCGGCCAGCTGGCCGTCACCGTCGAGGGTCCCGGCACCGGCGACGGTTTCAAGAAGTTCTGCGCTGGCGAAGCCGACGTCACTGGCGGCTCGCGTGCGATCAAGGACGAAGAGGCCGCCACGTGCGCCGAGAACGGCGTCGAGTTCGTGGAGATCGAAGTCGCCATCGACGGCCTCACCGTGGCCACCAGCCCGAACAACTCGGCCGTCGAGTGCCTCGACACCGCTGCGCTGTACGCCCTCATCGGGCCGGAGAGCGAAGGCTTCAGCAACTGGAGCGACGCCAACACCATCGCCGGTGAGCTCGGTTCGGCCTACGCCGACCTGCCCGATGCCCCGCTGGTGATCACCGGCCCCGGCCCCGAGAGCGGCACCTACGACACGTTCGTGGAGTTCGCCATCGCCGACCACGCCGAAGAGCGTGGCACCGAGGAAACCACCCGAGTGGACTACACCCAGAGCCCCAACGACAACCTGATCGTCGAAGGCATCGAGGGCAATGACACCAGCCTCGGCTGGGTGGGCTTTGCGTTCTATGCGGCCGAGGCCGAGAAGATGAAGGCCATCGGCATCGACACCGGCGACGGATGCGTGGTGCCCACCGAAGAGACCATCGCCGATGGCTCGTACGGGTTCAGCCGCTCGCTGTACATCTACGTCAACGTCCAGTCGGCAGCAGAAAACCCTGCCGTGGCCAGCTTCGTTGACCTCTACCTCAGTGACGAAGGCATCGCCCAAGTGGGCGAGGCCGGTTACGTGGCGCTGCCGGCCGATCGTCTCGAGGCTTCCCGCGACGCCTGGGCAAGCGCCCTGAGCTGAGTCCCCCTACGTGACGGAGTGGAGTCGGTAGTTCGCCGACTCCACTCCGACGCGTGAGAATGGCACCCGATGAGCACCACTGCACCCGCACTGCGCCCGGCCGTCACCATCGACGACTTACGCGGCAACCCGAAGCGCATCCGCAAAGACAAGCGGATGCACCGTTTCCTCTTTGCAGCCTCTACCACGTCGATCATCATCAGTGCGCTGATCATCTTCGTGCTGTTCGAAGAGTCGTTCGTGTTTCTCCGCGATCTGGCGAAGGAGGTCGGACTGTCATCTCTGTGGGATGGGGGCGCTGTTCGGCCAGGGTGGTACCCGCGAGACGACCGCTTCGACCTGGTGACGCTCATCTCTGGCACGGTGCTGGTGTCGCTGGTGGCCATCATCGTCGCCGCTCCCCTCGGACTTGGCGCAGCGGTGTTCCTCAGCGAGTACGCCACGCCGCGCACTCGTCGTTGGCTGAAGCCGATCCTCGAGATCCTGGCCGGTGTACCGAGCATTGTGTTCGGCTACTTCGCTCTGCGGGTGCTGGCGCCCGACCTCATCCAACCCTGGTTCGATACACCGCAGAGGGGCAGTTTGTTGGTGACCGGTGCGGCCATCGGCGTGCTCGTCACCCCGCTGATGGCGTCGGTCAGTGAGGACGCGCTGCGAGCCGTGCCCTCTTCGTTGCGTGAGGCCAGCTCTGGCCTGGGTGCCCGCAAGAGCACCACGGTCATCAAGGTGGTGCTGCCCGCCGCCGTCAGTGGCATCGTGGCTGCGCTCATCATCTCTGTCTCGCGAGCCATCGGAGAAACCATGGTGGCGGCCTTGGCCTCGGGTCTACTCGGCCAGGGCCCCCGCACCTTCGACCCGCGCGACCCCGGCCTCACCATGACGGCGGCCATGGCGCAGCTCGCCCAAGGGAGCGACAACGTCGTCGGCAGCGGGCTGACGTTCCAAAGCCTGTTCTTCGTCGGAGCGGTGCTGTTCCTGATGACGCTGGTACTCAACCTGATCGCCGGCCGGATCGTGCGCCGAGTGCGCAACGTGTACTGAGGCAACCATGGCACTTACTTCTTCCATCACCACCAGCAGTGCCAACGTTGTGCGCGCTGCGCTCACTCAGGGCAAGCGCGACATCAAGGGCATTGCGTTCGCCGCATCGCTGTTGCTGTGTCTGCTCGCTTCGCTCGGCATGCTCACCATCCTCATGTGGGACGTCATCGCGACGGCACTCCCCGTGTTCGACAAGCGGTCGTCGGGGTTCCTCAACAACGGCATGAGTAACGACCCCGACAAGGCCGGTGTGGCCGACGGCATCTGGGGCTCGCTGATGATCGCTGCCTTCGTGGTGATCCTCGCCTTCCCCGTTGGCATCGCCGCCGGTGTGTACTTGGAGGAGTACGCCAAGCCTGGCAAGCTCACCAACTTCATCCAGCTCGCCATCCGCAACTTGGCCGGTGTGCCCAGCGTGGTGTACGGCATCCTCGGGTTGGTCGTCTTCGTGCAGGCACTCGATGGCTTCACGGGTGGTCGCAGCATCATCGCTGCTGGCATCACCCTGGCCATCCTGGTGTTGCCGATCATCATCATCACCACCGCCGAGTCGATCCGGGCGGTGCCGCAAGGCCTGCGCGAGGCCGGCTACGGCGTGGGCGGCACCCAGTGGGAGACCACCCGCGACCACGTGCTGCCGTATGCAGCGCCGGGCATTCTCACGGGCACCATGCTCGCGGTGGCCCGTGCCATGGGCGAGGCTGCACCGCTGTTGCTCATCGGCGCCATCACCGGTCGCCTGGCCACTCTGCCTGATGCGTCACTCATCGACCGCCTGCAGGGCAAGTTCACCGCCATGCCGGTGGTGATCTTCGGGTGGGCCAACAACGCCAACACACCCGGAGAGCTCACCGGCCTCACCTTCGAAGACCTCAATGCCGCCGCCATTGTGGTGCTGCTCGGCATGGTCCTCGTACTCAACGCCGCGGCGATCCTGCTGCGGAACCGCTTCGAGCGTCGGCGTCAGGCCTGACGTGAACGACCAGGTAGGTACCATGACCGACATCGGCCAATCGGCCCCGACCAACGAGGAGCAGCCCCGCGTGAGCCAGCCAGCGGAGCAGTCACCGGCCCGTCCGACGGCCGTCTTCAGTACGAAGGATCTGGCCGTCTACTACGGCGACTTCCGCGCCGTGCGCGATGTTTCCATCGACGTGCACCAGCACGAGATCACGGCCTTCATCGGGCCCTCGGGGTGCGGCAAGAGCACCGTGTTGCGCTGCTTCAACCGCATGAACGACCTCATCCCTTCCGCACGCGTGGAGGGCAACCTCACGTACCACGGGGTGGATCTTTACCAGCGCGACGTGAACCCGGTGGAGGTGCGCCGGCGCGTGGGCATGGTGTTCCAGAAGGCCAACCCGTTCCCCAAGAGCATTTACGACAACGTCGCCTACGGCCCGCGCCTGTCGGGTGTGAAGAAGAAGAACGAACTCGACGACGCGGTCGAGAAGTCGCTCCGCGGCGCCGCCCTGTGGGACGAGGTGAAGGACCGCTTGAAGACCAGCGGCCTCGGCCTGTCGGGCGGCCAGCAGCAGCGTCTGTGCATCGCCCGCGCCATCGCCGTGGAGCCCGAGGTGCTGCTGATGGACGAACCGTGCTCCGCGCTCGACCCCATCGCCACGTCGAAGATCGAAGATCTCATGCAGGAGATCAAGAGCGAGTACACCATCATCATCGTCACCCACAACATGCAGCAGGCTGCCCGCGTCAGCGACCGCACGGCCTTCTTCACCACCGAGGTGAACCCGGAGAGCGACCGGCGCACCGGTGTGCTGGTGGAGTACGACGACACCAAGAAGATCTTCTCCACCCCCTCCGATGAGCGCACGGAGGCGTACGTGACGGGACGGTTCGGCTGATGAACGAGCTACGCAAGGCATTCCACGCCGATCTCGAAACGGCGCGCAGCCAGGTGGTGCGCATGGCTGCCACCGTGGTGGAAACCGTCGGGCGCGCCACCGCAGTGTTGCTCGACGGCGACCTGGAGACCGCCGAGTACGTCATTCGCGGCGATGCCGAACTCGATGCGCGGGCCGTGGAGTGTGAGGAGCACTGCATCGAGATTCTCGCTCTCCAGGCGCCGGTGGCGGGCGACCTGCGCCAGGTGTTGGCCATCATGAAGATGATCTCCGACATCGAGCGCAGCGGCGACCTGGCGGCAGGCATTTGCAAGGCCACCCGACGCATCTACGGCCACCACGAGCTCGAGCCCAAGCTCCGCGGGCTGATCACCAAGATGGGCGAGCAGGCGCAAACCATCTACAAGGCCGCCATCGAAGCGTTCCAAGAGAACGATGTGGCCAAGGCCGCCGCAGTCGACGACATGGACGCCTACCTCGATGCGCTGCAGAAGCAGTTCATCCAGGCCATGTTCGAGTGCAGCGCCGCCGGCAAGCTCGACATTCAGGAAGCCATCGAGCTGGCCAAGGTGGCACGGTTCTACGAGCGAATCGGCGACCACGCCGTGCACATCGCCGAGCGGGTGCGCTACGTGCTCACCGGCTGGCTGCCCGACCACCGCAAGCCCGACCGGCCCGACGTGGTGGTCGATGTCGACGACGTCGAGGGTGGATGACTCTGTTCCGCAAGGGACGCGAGCAGGAGTCGCAGCTGCGCTCCGAGCTGGCCATCGAACAAGCCCGGCTGCGGGCGTGCGAGCACGACGCTGCCCGCTTACGTGAGGTGCTCGATGCCGTGCCCGTGGGCCTCGTGTTGGCCGATCATCGCGGTGTTCCGCTGCTGCACACGCCTGCTGCACGGTTCGGCGGGCACGCCGACGTGTTGGTGGGCGAAGCGTTGGAGGCCATCCTCGGCGCAGCTGCTGCGGGCGAGGCCACGCAGCGACGGCTCGACCTGGTGGGCCCACCTGCCAAGGTGCTGCAGATCCGCGGCATTCCGCTTGGCAGCGGCGGGGCGCTGGCCGTGATCGACGATCTCACCGAACGCACGCGGCTCGATGCCGTGCGCACCGATTTCGTGGCCAACATCAGCCACGAGCTGAAGACCCCCGTTGGTGCGCTCGCCGTGCTGGCGGAAGCCGTAGCCGACCACGACGACCCCGACGTGATGCGTGGCTTGGCCGAGCGCATGGTGATGGAAGCGCATCGTGCGTCGAGCACCATCGACGACCTGCTCGAGCTCTCGCGTATCGAACTCGGCGGCGAGGCGGCACGTGAGGTGGTCGACCTCGGGATGGTGGTGGCCGAGGCCGTGCACCGCACGGCGCTGGCCGCCGAGCGCCGGGGCATTTCGTTGCGCGTCGACGACCCCCACCCGCCGAAGGCCATCGGCGACAGCCGCCAACTCGTGTCGGCGTTGGCCAACCTGCTCGACAACGCCGTCAAGTACAGCCACGACGGTGGGACGGTGACGATTGGTGTCACCGCCAACGACGGCTGGGTGGAGATCGCCGTGGCTGATCGAGGTGTTGGCATACCCACCCGAGACCTCGACCGCATCTTCGAACGCTTCTATCGCGTCGATCGAGCCCGCAGCCGCGAGACCGGTGGCACCGGCCTCGGCTTGGCCATCGTGCGGCATGTGGCCACCAACCACGGTGGCGAGGTGCGCGTGCAGAGCCACGAGGGAGAGGGGTCGGTGTTCACACTGCGAGTACCGGCCGCGGAGTCACTGCCGACGACAGAGACCGACGACTGAGAGACACCCGAGAGACACTCATGGACAACGCAGATCACACCGTGCTGGTCGTCGAAGACGAGGTGAGCTTCGTGGAGGCCCTGCGCATCGGACTGGCCCGTGAGGGCTTCCGGGTGGAGGTTGCCGCCGACGGACCCACCGCGCTCGACCGTTTCGACCAGATCCGACCCGACATCGTGCTCCTCGACGTGATGCTGCCGAAGATGAGCGGCATCGACGTCTGCCGCCAGATCCGCAAGCGCAGCCAGGTGCCCATCATCATGGTCACCGCCAAGGCCAGCGAGATCGACACGGTGGTGGGCCTCGAGGTTGGTGCCGACGACTACGTCACCAAGCCGTACCGAATGCGCGAGTTGGTGGCCCGGATGCGCGCGGTGCTGCGCCGCCAGGCACCTGGAGCCTCGCCAGCGGCCGAACTGGCTCCGGGGGTCGTGGCCGTGGGTGAACTCACCCTCGATCCTGACGAACACCGTGTGGAGCTTGCCGGTGTGGAGCTGCAGCTCCCTCTCAAGGAGTTCGAGTTGCTGCACTTGCTGATGGTGAACGCTGGGCGGGTGCTCACCCGCGAAGTGCTCATCGACCGGGTGTGGGGCAGCGACTATGTGGGCGACACGAAGACACTCGACGTGCATGTGAAGCGCTTGC
>DMQJ01000305.1:7637-8328 GCA_003455715.1 Acidimicrobiaceae bacterium
CGACGTGCATGTGAAGCGCTTGCGGGCCAAGGTCGAACCCGACCCGGCGGTGCCCACCCGCATCACCACCATCCGCGGGCTCGGCTACAAGTTCGAGCGGCCGAAGTGACCATCGGGTGTTGTCAGTAGACAAGCCCGCCGCCGAGGTGCCGCCTACGATGCCTCTGTGAGCAACGAGCGCGTGCGGCCGAACGCCGTCTACCCGGCGGGTCGTCGACCGCGTCCGGGGCAACGCGACTCGTCGAACGCCACCGGCAGCACCACCCGCTCGGTCAGCACGCAGACGCCGTTCCGACGGCTGGCGCGCACACATGCGTTGATGACGGTGGGCGACGTGGCGATGTTCGCGTCGTTGGCCGGCAGCGTGCTCGGCCTCGACCCTGCCGGCCAACGCGACGCCGTGCTCAAGTATCTGGTGGTGAGCTTCGCCCCGTTCGTCGTGCTCGCCCCGCTCATCGGCCCCACCATCGACCGCATCCCCGGCGGCCGGCGCGTGGTCATCCAAGGCACCGCGGTGGTGCGTGCCGCGCTGTACGTGCTGATGGCGTTCCACACCAAGGACGTGTTGCTGTACCCGCTGTTGCTCATCGCGCTGGTGATGCAGAAGACCTACGCCGTGTCGAAGACGGCGGTGGTGCCGCTCGTGGTGCGCAACGAGGAGGAGTTGGTCGAGGCCAACTCGAAGCTGGGG
>DMQJ01000307.1:0-128 GCA_003455715.1 Acidimicrobiaceae bacterium
CCAGAGGTGGGGCCCACGGTGTTCGTACCGTGCGACGCTGCGGCTAGGGCTGAGGGCGCCGACGAGGTGGCCGCCGCATTGAGTGCAGCGGGCGCCCGGGTGGTGCGCAACGGTTCGCGGGGCATGCT
>DMQJ01000307.1:334-718 GCA_003455715.1 Acidimicrobiaceae bacterium
GCGCAACGGTTCGCGGGGCATGCTCTGGCTGGAGCCGCTGGTGGAGGTGGCCACCCCACAGGGGCGTGTGGCCTACGGGCCGGTTGGCGTGGGCGACATCCCGGGGCTGCTGGAGGCCGGTGTGCTCCACGGTGGCGACCACCCGCTTCGTCTCGGCAAGGTCGACGATCTGCCGTGGATGAAGGCTCAGCGGCGCGTCACGTTCGCCCGTGTGGGCGTGGTTGATCCGCGCAGCGCAGCCGACTACGAACTGCACGGTGGCCTGGCAGGGTTGCGGCGTGCCGTGTCGATGCCCCCCGCCGAGGTGGTGGCCGAGGTGACCGCCAGTGGCCTGCGCGGTCGCGGCGGTGCAGCCTTCCCCACCGGCATCAAGTGGAAGACGGT
>DMQJ01000307.1:967-10098 GCA_003455715.1 Acidimicrobiaceae bacterium
GGCGACAGCGGCACCTTCGCCGACCGCATGCTCATGGAGGGCGACCCGTTCACCCTGCTCGAAGGAATGGCCATCGCTGGCTGGGCGGTGGGTGCTCACGAGGGCTACATCTACGTTCGCAGCGAGTACCCCGACGCGGTGGTGGCATTGGAGGCTGCTGCTGCGGCCGCCCGTCAGGCCGGCTGGCTCGGCCCCAACGTGCTGGGCAGTGGGTTCGCGTTCGACGTGCATGTGCGCGTCGGGGCAGGGGCCTACATCTGCGGTGAAGAGACGGCGCTGCTGGAGAGCCTGGAGGGTCGCCGGGGCGTGGTGGGCGCCAAGCCGCCGCTGCCCGCGCTCGAAGGTCTGTGGGGTAAGCCCACGGTGGTGAACAACGTGCTCAGCCTGGGCACGGTGCCGGCCATCCTGGCCGACGGAGGCGCCGCGTACGCCGCCCTTGGCGTGGGCCGCAGCCGAGGCACGCAGGTGTTCCAGTTGGCTGGCAACATCGCTCGTGGCGGCATCATCGAAACGCCCTTCGGTATCACCCTCGGCGAGTTGGTGGAGGGCCTCGGTGGCGGAAGCCTCAGCGGTCGTCCCATCCGGGCCGTGCAGGTGGGTGGCCCGCTGGGCGCCTACCTGCCGGTGGAGCGCTTCGACTTGCCCATGGACTACGAGGCGTTCGCCGCGGCCGACGCACTGGTGGGCCACGGTGGCATCGTGGTGTTCGACGACACGGTCGACATGGCCGAACAGGCGCGTTTCGCGATGGAGTTCTGCGCCGCTGAAAGCTGCGGCAAGTGCACGCCGTGCCGCATCGGCAGCACCCGCGGCGTGGAGCTGATCGACAAGATCCGCGCCGGGCACGACGTGGTCGACAACCTGGAAACCCTGCAGGATCTCTGCGAGGTGATGGCCGACGGTTCGCTGTGTGCCATGGGCGGCCTCACGCCGATGCCCGTGCGCAGCGCTCTGCATCACTTCACCGCCGACTTCCACCGTGCCAACGTCTCTGGTGCAACGCCCGCTTCTCAAGGAGCCCCCGCATGACGCTCATCGAACGCGACCTGGGCACCCCCGCCCCCGATCGACGGGAACGTACGCCCGCCGAGGCCACGGTGGAGGTCACCATCGACGGGCAGCGCATCGCCGTGGCCGAGGGCACGTCGGTGATGCGTGCTGCTGCCCTGGCCGGTGTGGATGTACCGAAGCTGTGCGCAACCGATCGCCTCGACCCGTTCGGGTCGTGCCGCCTGTGCCTCGTGGAAATCGACGGCCGCAAGGGCACGCCCGCGTCGTGCACCACCCCGTGCACCCCCGACATGGTGGTCACCACCCAGTCGCCGAAGCTCGAGCGTCTGCGCCGCGGCGTGATGGAGCTGTACATCAGCGACCACCCGCTCGACTGCCTCACGTGCGCCGCCAACGGCGACTGCGAGTTGCAAGACATGGCGGGGGCCGTGGGCTTGCGCGAAGTGCGCTACGGGTACGAGGGCGAGAACCACCTCGACCTGACGAAAGACACCAGCAACCCGTACTTCACGTTCGACTCGTCGAAGTGCATCGTGTGCTCGCGTTGCGTGCGCGCCTGCGAGGAGATCCAGGGCACGTTCGCCCTCACCATCGAAGGTCGCGGCTTCGGGTCTCGCGTGGCCGCCGGCGCCAACGGCAACTTCTTCGACAGCGCGTGTGTGAGCTGTGGCGCGTGCGTGCAGGCGTGCCCCACGGCCACGCTCACCGAGAACACGGTCATCGAGCTCGGCCAGCCGCGGCGCACCGTCCTCACCACCTGCGCCTACTGCGGTGTCGGCTGCTCGTTCAAGGCCGAGATGCAGGGCGAGACCGTCGTGCGCATGGTGCCCTACAAAGACGGCGGCGCCAACGAGGGCCACTCGTGCGTGAAGGGCCGCTTCGCGTGGGGGTACGCCACCCACCAGGAGCGTGTGCTCAACCCACTGGTTCGCGACTCCATCGCCGACGAGTGGCGTGAAGTGTCGTGGGCGGAGGCCATCGAGTTCGCCGCGGCTCGCTTCAAGGCCATCCAGGCCCGCCACGGCCGCACCTCCATCGGCGGCATCACCTCGTCGCGCTGCACCAACGAAGAGGTCTTCGTGGTGCAGAAGATGATCCGCACCGCGTTCGGCAACAACAACGTCGACACGTGCGCTCGCGTGTGCCACTCGCCCACGGGCTTCGGGTTGAAGCAGGCATTCGGCACGTCGGCCGGCACCCAAGACTTCAAGTCGGTCGAGCACGCCGACGTCATCCTGCTCATCGGCGCCAACCCCACCGACGCGCACCCCGTGTTCGCCTCGCGCATGAAGAAGCGCCTGCGCGAAGGGGCGAAGCTCATCGTGGTGGATCCGCGTCGCATCGACCTGGTGAAGACCCCGCACATCCAGGCATCGCACTTCCTCCAGCTGCGGCCGGGCACCAACGTGGCAGTGGTCAACGCGCTCGCGCACGTCATCGTCACCGAGGGCCTCATCGATGAGCGCTTCGTCGCCGAGCGCTGCGACCCGGCAGCGTTCGCGCAGTGGGCCGAGTTCATCCGTCGCCCCGAGAACAGCCCGGAGGCCATGGAAGCCCACAGTGGGGTTCCCGCCGCCGAACTGCGCGCCGCGGCGCGCCTGTACGCCACCGGCGGCAATGGGGCCATCTATTACGGCCTCGGTGTCACCGAGCACAGCCAGGGCAGCACGATGGTGATGGGCATGGCCAACCTGGCCATGGCCACCGGCAACCTCGGCCGCGACGGTGTGGGCGTCAACCCGCTGCGTGGCCAGAACAACGTGCAGGGCTCGTGCGACATGGGTTCGTTCCCGCACGAGCTCAGCGGTTACCGCCACGTCAGCGACGACGCGACCCGCTCGATGTTCGAGGCGCTGTGGGGCGTGGAGTTGCTGCCCCAGCCCGGTCTGCGCATCCCCAACATGCTCGATGCCGCCATCTCCGGCTCGTTCAAGGGCATGTTCATCCAAGGTGAAGACATCGCCCAGAGCGACCCCAACACCATCCACGTGGAGTCGGCGTTGGCCGCGATGGAACTGGTGGTGGTGCAAGACCTGTTCCTCAACGAGACCGCCCGCTTCGCGCACGTGTTCTTCCCCGGCACCAGCTTCTTGGAGAAGGACGGCACGTTCACCAACGCCGAGCGGCGTATCAACCGTGTGCGCCCGGCGATGCGCCCCCGCAACGGCATGCACGAGTGGCAGGCGGTATGCGAACTGGCTACGGCGATGGGCGCTCCGATGCACTACGACCAGCCGTCGCAGATCATGGACGAAATCGCTGCGCTCACGCCCACCTTCGCCGGGGTGAGCTTCGCCCGCCTCGACGCCGAGGGCAGCGTGCAGTGGCCGTGCAACGCCGACCGCCCGCACGGCACGCCCATCATGCACCAGGGCACGTTCGTGCGCGGCCTGGGCAAGTTCACGCCCACCCCCTACGTGCCCACCGACGAGAAGGGCACCCGCCGGTTCCCGCTGCTGCTCACCACCGGCCGCATCCTCAGCCAGTACAACGTGGGGGCACAGACGCGCCGTACGCAGAACGTGCAGTGGCACCCGGAAGACATCCTCGAGATCCACGTCGCCGACGCGGAAGAGCGTGGCATCGCCGACGGCGACACCGTCACCCTCGGCAGCCGCGTGGGTGCCACCACGCTCAAGGCGATGATCTCCGACCGGGTGCCGCAGGGCGTGGTGTACACCACGTTCCACCACCCGGTCAGCGGGGCCAACGTGGTCACCACGAAGTACAGCGACTGGGCCACCAACTGCCCGGAGTACAAGGTCACTGCCGTGCAGGTGTTCCCCGGTTCCGCCGCGGCGACCGTAGAGACCGATCACCCCGAGCACCGCTTGGGCGCCTTGGTGCGCATGGCCAACCAGATCGCTCGCCAAATGGCTGCCGACCCCACCGCCGATGCCGTGAGTGCCACCGCCGCTCACCTCGACAGCTTCTGGGAGGCCGAGATGCGCGCCGATCTGGCTCGGGCCATCGAGGGCGGCACCGTCACCGTCGACGACGTGGCGGTGCAGGCACTGCAGCGCCTCACCGTCACCGCCTGAGGGCACGCGTCTATCGGACGGGTGGAAGGTCGCGTCAGCGCGGATTGCGGCGTGTTCGCTCGCCCATGGGCGCGATTTCACGCCACTGCGAGGGGCAATCGGGTGCACGTCTCCGGCCCTGCCCGCCGCCGACCCACCCGAGTGAGACCCGACCCACCCGAGTGAGACCCGACCCACCCGAGTGAGAGGCCGCAACGGAGTGCCCACTCGCCTCCCGGGGCGCGAGTGTCCACTCGGGTCCCGGCCGGCACGAGCCGTGCCGCCGGAGTCGGATCAGACGCGCCGTGTGATCGTGCTGCGAGTCGACCACCGCTCTGATGTGTACCGCCATCGGTAAGGCCGCCGGGAGCCGCGCGCCCGCCCGCGTCGAGACGGGGGAGACTGTGCCCATGCCGCAACTTGTGTTGGTCAACGGACCCCCCGGCTCGGGTAAGTCGACACTCGCTCGTCGCTACGCCGCTGAGCACGACCGAGCGGCGCTCGTAGAGTTCGACGAATTGCGGATGATGCTGCCGAACTGGCAGCGCGACGAGGCCACCAGGCTCGCCGCCCGGGACCTCGCTGGAGCAGCGATCGTCGAGCACTTGACGGCACGGCGAGATGTGATCGTGCCACAGTTCTTCGGCCGGCTCGGTTTCATCGTTGTGCTTCAGGGCTTGGCTCGCGAGCACGACGCGGAGTTCATCGAGGTAGTCCTCGAGATCGACGCAGCGGTGGCGATCGAACGTTTCCGCTTGCGCAGGCAGAAGTTGCGCGAACACGGCGAGCACCACCCCGAGGGCGACATCTCCGACGCTGACATCGAGGCCTTCATCATCGACTCGGTGGGCCGTCTCGCCCGCTTGCCGACAGCGCGCCCCGTCACCCGAATCGTCCCGGTCGCACGCGAAGCATCGGCCGACCAGGTCTACGAGTTGTTCCTCTCGGTGCTCGGCGGCACCACCCCGCAGCCGTGACTGCGGCAAACCTTGGCGGACACTCCAGATCGCTAACCTTCGCCGGATGAGGGTCGGGGCGAAGGCGGACTACGCCATCCGCGCGGTCGTCGAACTCGCCGCCCGCGGTGCATCGCCCACTTCGCCGGTGAAGGGAGACGCTCTGGCCGACGCGCAGCTCATCCCGATGAAGTTCTGCGAGAACATCCTCGCCGAGTTGCGCGCCGTCGGGATCGTCGCTTCACGCCGTGGCGCCGAGGGTGGCTACTGGCTGGCGTTGTCGCCCGCGGCGGTACACCTCGGCGACATCATCCGAGTGATCGAGGGTCCACTTGCGGCCGTGCGGGGTGAGCGGCCCAGCGAGGTCGCTTTCACCGGTTCCGCAGCACCGCTGCGCGAGGTATGGGTTGCGACCCGCGCAGCGGTGCGCCGTGTGCTCGATGAAGTCACCGTGGCCGACGTCGTGGACGGCACGCTGCCTCCTGTGGTGAGGGAGCTGCTCGCCGACCCAGGTGTGTGGGACGCCGTGCAGCCCCCGTCACCGCCCACCGACTGACCCGGCAGCAGACGCGAGTTCCACTGCAGCCCGTGTCGCGCGAAATCCGCAACACCCTGCGGAGAATGCGCGACATGGCGGGCTGTGACTGGAGCAACCCAGCATTTCCCACTGAATAAGTTGACAATGGTAGAATGGATGATAAATATGATCGAGTATGTCAACAATAACTCGACCGCTCGCCCGCCGGGTCGCGCTGCTCGGTGTCGCGCTCCTGCCCCTTGTGGCGGGGTGCAGCAGCGACGAAGCCGCGGATGGGTCGGCCACCCACACGGTTCGGTTGGGGTTCTTCCCCAACGTCACCCACGCACCCGCGCTGGTGGGTGTCGCGCAGGGGACGTTCGCTGAGGCGCTCGGGTCGGGCGTGGAGTTGGAGACGTTCACGTTCGACACCGGAACATCGGCGGCCGAGGCCTTGCTTGCCGGCAGCCTCGACCTCACGTTCATCGGGCCGAACCCGGCCATCAACGCCCACGCACAGTCGGGTGGGGAGGCCATCCGCATCGTGGCCGGCACCACCTCGGGCGGCGCCTACCTGGTGGTCACGCCGGAGATCACCTCTCCGGCGCAGCTGGCGGGTGCCACGCTGGCCACGCCGTCGCTCGGCAACACCCAGGACGTCGCGCTGCGAGCCTGGCTGAAGGAGCAGGGTTTCGAGACGAACCCCGACGGCAGCGGCGATGTGACGGTGTTGCCGCAGACGAACTCGACCACCCTCGAGTCGTTCCTCAACGGGCAGATCGACGGCGCCTGGGTGCCCGAGCCGTGGGCGACGCGGCTCATCGCTGATGGCGGCGGCGTGGTGTTGGTCGACGAGCGCGATCTGTGGGAAGCCACCGGAGGCCAGTACGTCACCACGCACCTCATCGTGCGCACCGAGTTTCTCAACGAGCACCCCGACCTGGTGAAGGCAGTGATCGAGGGCCTCGCCGCGGCGATCGACTCCATCGCCGCCGACCCGGAAGCTGCTCAGGCTGATGTGGTGGCGCAGATTTCGTCGATCACCGGCACCGACCCCAACCCGGCAACGATTGCAGCTGCGTTCGCCAATCTCACCTTCACGCTCGACCCGATCGCTGCGTCGCTGCAGAAGTCGGCCGACGACGCGGTCGCCGTGGAGTTGCTGCGACCAGTGGACCTCAACGGCATCTACGACCTCACCCTGCTCAACGAGGTGCTTGCCGCCCGTGGCGACTCGGAGGTGCAGGGCCCGTGACCGTCATCGATGATCGAACCAGCGCACCCGCGGGAGCCGTCGTGGCGGCTGCCGACGGCGGCGGTGCGGCTCCGATCTCCCTCCATGGGGTATCGAAGCGTTACGGCGTGGGCCCTGCTTCGGTGCTTGCGCTCGACGGCGTCAGTCTCACGGTGCGCCAAGGCGAGTTCCTATGCCTCGTCGGTGCGTCGGGGTGTGGGAAGTCGACCCTGCTCTCATTGGTGGCAGGCCTCGATGCGCCGACAGTCGGCACGGTGAGCGTGAACGGGCGCACGGCGTTCATGTTTCAGGAGGCCGCGCTGCTGCCGTGGCGCAGCGCATCGCAGAACGTCGAGCTTGCGCTGAAGCTGCGCGGCGTGCCCCGGCGCGAACGGCGCGAGCAGGCTCGCGACTTGCTCGCCCTCGTGCGATTGGCCGACTTCGCCGACAAGGCGCCGCACGAATTGTCGGGTGGCATGCGTCAGCGTGTTGCCATGGCGCGTGCGCTGGCGCAGGATGCAGACATCCTCCTCATGGACGAGCCGTTCGGCGCGCTGGATGCGATCACCCGTGATGTGTTGCACGACGAGATCGAACGCATCGCCCAGGAGCGAGCACTCACGGTTCTGTTCGTCACACACAACGTGCGCGAGGCGAGCCGGCTCGGCGATCGGGTGGTGCTGCTCTCCAGCCGGCCGGGGCGAGTTGCAGCGGAGTTCGTGGTCGACGCCCAGCGCCCGCGACGGATCGAGTCGGCGGAGATCGCCGCGGTCGCCGCCGACATCACGGTGCGGTTGCGGGAGGAGGTGCGCCGTCATGCACGCAGCGACGATTGATGAGGAACTCGACGGGCTCGACCATCTCGAGGACGTGAGCGATGCCAGACAGGCATCGCTGGGTCGCCGCCTGTGGGACGCGCTCTGGCCGAAGATGGCCGCCGTCGGGCTGGTGCTCGGCTTCTGGCAGTTCGCGGTGTGGCGGGAGTGGAAGCCGCGCTACCTCCTGGCGTCGCCCGGTGATGTGTGGGCGCGGTTAGTGGAGGATGCCGGAACGGCGGAGATGTGGGAGGCCATCGGCACCACCATGCAACGGTCGCTCGTGGGCTTCGCGTGGGCGCTGGTGATCGGAGCGTCGATCGGGTTGGTGGTCACCGCCTCGCGCCATGTGCGGTCGGCGATCGGGTCCTTGGTCACCGGCCTGCAGACCATGCCGTCGATCGCCTGGTTTCCTTTGGCGATCCTTCTCTTGGGGCTCACCGAGAGCGCGATCAACTTCGTCGTGGTGCTCGGCGCCGCGCCGTCGATCGCCAACGGTGTGATCAGCGGCATCGACAGTTCCCCTCCGTTGCTGCGCAGGGCGGGCCGAAGCATGGGGGCACGTCGGTGGGCGCTGTACCGCGACTTCCTGGTACCTGCGGCGATGCCATCGGTGGTTGCTGGCCTGAAGCAGGGATGGGCATTCGCGTGGAGGAGTCTCATGGCGGGTGAGTTGCTCGTGCTCATCCCAGGCGCGCAGAGCATCGGTAGTCGCCTCAACTTCGCCCGTGAGTTCTCCGACTCCGAGGGTGTGCTCGCGTCGATGCTGGTCATCTTGGTGATCGGCATCCTGATGGACTCCATCGTCTTCAGCCGTCTGGAGCGTCGGGTGCTGCGCCGCCGGGGCCTCGGCGCCACTGCTCGTTGAGCCACGGGTCGGGCAGTACGCTCCGCCCATGTCGACGCCAGCAGCGGCCGGATCACAGCAGTCGTACAGCGGCTTCCCCGGTGTGGTGGGTCGCACGTTCGCCGGGTCCACTCCTTCATGGCCCACTCGTCTCGCACCTCCAGCCGGGGCACCCGACGTCATCGTCATCCTCGTTGACGACATGGGGTTCGCCGATCTCGGCTGCTTCGGGTCCGAGATCGACACCCCGCATCTCGATGCCCTGGCGGCTCGCGGGTTGCGCTGGGGGTCGTTCCACACGGCCCCGATGTGCTCGCCCACGCGAGCGTCGTTGCTCACCGGGTTGCACCCGCACGCGGCCGGGTTCGGGTTGGTGGCAAACACCGACCCTGGCTTCCCCGGTTACAGGATGGAACTGGCACCCGACGTGCAGACCCTTCCGGAGATCTTCCGCGCCAACGGGTATGCCACCGCTGCGGTGGGGAAGTGGCACCTCAGCAAGGAGCGCGACAACCACGACGCGGGCGATCGTCACTCCTGGCCGCTGCAGCGTGGCTTCGACCGGTTCTACGGATTCCTCGAAGGGTTCACCAGCTTCCACCATCCGCACCGGCTGGTGATGGGCAACGAGGCGCTCACCGTCGACGAGTACCCCGACGGCTACTACCTCACCGACGACCTCACCGCGAAGGCTGTCGAGTACATCCGCAGCATCGACGCCAACGCGTCGG
>DMQJ01000158.1 GCA_003455715.1 Acidimicrobiaceae bacterium
TGCTCTTCCGATCTGCCGACTGCCCCATCGCGCCGCCGTCGTGCAGCAGCACGGTCGTACCCCAGTTGTCGTCGATGAGCAGACCGCGACCCATCCAGCGACCATGCCGCGGATCAGGGATCTCCACCACTCGATCGTGCATCAGGGTCTTGCTGAGGTCAGCGAGCAGGGCATGCCCCCGTCTGTCGCCCGCGCCACGTTGGAGGTGCAGTTCACCGAACGACAGCAGGTCGTCGACCGTGGCCAGCAAGCGAAGCCCCGCCGGCCCGAGCGCCCGTGGTCCTTGCACGGCGTCAAGCGCTGCGTTGGCCGATGTCGCAGGGTCGAACGAGTGACCGACGACAAGGAGCTCACTCGGAACCGTCGCCGCGCTGAACGTGGCGGCCGACTGCATGGGCAACAGCAGCGTGTCAGAGAGCGCACGCTCGAACGAACAGTTCATCGACACCTCGAGGAGTCGCCCGAGCACGGCATAACCGGCGTTCGAGTAACCGAAGCGGGTCCCAGGTGTCGCGTGCAAGGGCACCTCGGAGACACCGTCGACGAATCGCTCGAGCGCGTCGTCGGCATCGTCGTCGGGCGCCCACAAGTCGGGGAGGCCGGAGGTGTGCGTGAGCAGTTGGTGAGAGGTGACGCCGTGGGCGAACCGAGGGAGGATGCGGCGCACGTCGTCGTCGAGGTGCAGGTCGACCGCGCGCGACGCCACCGCCTCGACGAACGCGGTTGCGACGAAGGCTTTGGCGACCGACCCGATGAGATACCTGGCGTCTCGTCGGATCGGTTGGCCACCTTCGCTGCAAGTAGAGCCGACACACGCGATCGAACGTTCGCCGCCTGACGCCACCCCCAGCGTGGCACCCACTACACCGTGACGCCGGGCGAGTGCCTCGAGGTCGACCGAGTCGAGAGCGAGTGGGCCGGCGGAGGAAGTCACGTCACCGATCCTGCCCGTCGGGCCATGCGCGAATCGGCCAACCAGCGCCCTGCCCGCTGTAGCCGCGCCGCAACACCGACGCGGCCGCCCGATCAGGGCGAGACCGACGCTGCCTTCTTGTCCCGGAGCGACCGCCACTCGCGCACGCCCACCACCACCATGGTGAGCACGGTGATGGGCACGACGAACAGCAGCATCACGTTCTCGTAGGTGCCGAGCGCATCGTGGTCTTGCGAGTCGAGGATGAGGTAGACGGTGTAGGCCGCGAAGTAGAGCAGGAACACAACGCCGTTCCAGCGGCTGAGGCGCTCGCCCACCATGAAGATGGGCAGGCAGGCGACGGCGACGGCGAGCATCACCCAGAAGTCGAAGTTGCGAACCGACTCGGCAACCAGCAGCGGCGACGACGCCACCGTGCCCGACAGGCCCACCACCGACAGGATGTTGAAGATGTTGGAGCCGATGACGTTGCCCACGGCGATGTCGCGCTCGCCCCGAATTGTGGCCATGATCGAGGTCGCCAACTCGGGCATCGACGTGCCGGCGGCCACGATGGTGAGCCCGATGATGAGTTCGCTCACACCGAGCGACTCGGCGAACTCGATGGCAGCATCAACCAGCAGGTTCGAGCCGAACACGAGCGCAGCCACGCCGACGACGATGAGACCCAACTGAACGGGCAGACCCTGGTCCCACGTGCTGCTCAGGTCGAGGCCCTCGGCCTCGAGGTCTGCCTCGCCAGACTTTCCCTCCCTGCGGCTCTGACGGATGAGCACGAGCGTGTACACCACCACCAAGGCGAACAGCACCATGCCTTCCCACCGCTTGATCTGGCCATCGGCCCCGAAGACCAGCAGCAGGATGGAGGCGCCGATCATGATGGGCACCTCCTTGCGAATGACCTGCCGGTGGATCACCAACGGTGCCACCACAGCGCACGCACCCAGGATGAGCAAGACGTTGAAGATGTTGGAGCCGACCACGTTGCCCACCGCAATGTCGGTCTTGCCTTGGGCCGCCGACTGCACCGACACCGCCAACTCGGGCGCGCTGGTGCCGAACGACACCACCGTGAGACCCACCACCAGCGGCGCCACTCCGAAACGCAGCGCCAGCTTGCCAGCGCCTCGCACCAAGGCCTCGGCTCCGGCGACCAACAGCACCAACCCGATGATGAACCCGACGATCGTCATGGGCGGCGAGGCTACCCAAGCCGGTCGCTACGTGCTGCCCCAGAGTGGAAGACGCAGGCACGAATTGTCGCACCGTGTGCGAGATTCGGTGCCTGCGTTTGGGTGGCAGCGCTGACCGTCACTCCCCGAGCCAAGCGTCGACGCCGAGCGCCGACCACAGCCCGTCGGGAATCGGCACGGTTGCGTAGCCCGCATCTGCCCGCATTTCGTCTGCCGAGCGGGCACCGACCAGTACGGTGGCCACACCAGGCGCACGCAACGCGAACTGGATTGCCGCCGCAGCGAGTGGCACCCCGAAGCTGGCACACGCAGCCGCCATCTCGCGAGCCTGAGTCAACAGCTCGGGCGGCGCCTGGGAGTAATCGAACGTGTCGTTGGCGAACGGGTCGGCAAGCAGGCCGCTGTTGAAAACCCCGCCGAGCACCGTCTCCACACCTCGCTGCGTGCACAGCTCCAAGAGCGGCGCCCCCGACCGATCGAGCAAGCTCCAGCGCCCCGCCAGCAGCACACAGTCGAGCGGCAGGTCGGTGACGAACCTCTGCAACATCTGCCACTGGTTCATGCCGCAGCCGACCTTGCCGATCACGCCCTGGTCGCGCAGCTCGAACAACGTGGGGAAGGCCTCGTCGCGCGCGACGGACTCGTGATGGTCGGGGTCGTGCACGTGCACGATGTCGATGCGGTCGACCTGTAGCCGCTGCATCGACTCCTCCAACGAGGCCAGCACGCCGTCGCGGGTGAAGTCGAACACGGGGTCAACCGGCGGCACGTTGGCGAAGGCACTCGGCGAGCGCGGCCCGGCGGGCGGGCGCAGCACCCGACCCACCTTCGTGCACAGCGTGAACTCGTCGCGTGGGAGGCCCTTCAACGCCGCGCCCAGTCGCACCTCACTGAGGCCGTGGCCGTACTGGGGTGCCGTGTCGAAGAAGCGCACACCGCACTCCCACGCAGCATCGACGGCGGCTTGTGCTTGCTCGTCGGACACTTCGGCGAACAGGTTGCCCAGTGGCGCTGTGCCGAGGCCCAGTGTGGTCATCGCCACTCGGCGCCGTCGGGGTAGCGGAGCGATGCGATCGACTCGGGGTGCATCTCGATGGAGTAGCCGGGCGCCTCGGGCACCACGTACGCGCCGTTGCGCACCTGCGCTGGGTGGAGGAAGTGCTCGTGCAAGTGGTCGGCCCACTCGGTGGTGCGATCGTGCGCCGAGCCACTGACGCACAGGTAGTCGATGACCGAGATGTGCTGCACGTACTCGCACAGACCGATGCCACCAGCGTGCGGACACACCGGCACGTCGCGGGCGGCAGCCAGCAGCAACACGGCGAGCACTTCATTGAGGCCACCCAGGCGACACGCATCGACCTGGCAGTAGTCGATGGCCTCCGCCTGCAGGAGCTGTTTGAAGATGAGCCGGTTGGCTGCGTGCTCACCCGTCGCCACTCCCACCGGCTTCACCCCACGACGGATGGCGGCATGGCCCAACACGTCGTCGGGGTGGGTGGGCTCTTCGATCCATCGCAGGCGGGCGTCACCCAGTTCGTTGGTCCAGTCGATCGCCTGGCCGACGTCCCACACCTGGTTGGCATCAGCCATCAACTGCCGCTCGTCGCCGACCTCTTCGCGCATCACCTCGCACCGCCGCCGATCCGACGCCACGTCGATGCCCACCTTGGTCTTGAAGCTCGTCCACCCGTCGGCGATGGCGGCCTGGCAACGCCGCCGCACCTCGTCCTCCGGGTAACCGAGCCAGCCGGCCGACGTGATGTAGGCCGGGTAACCGTCGCGCCTCAGCTCGGCCAGCCGCTGAGACTGGCCCGACCGCATACGCGTGAGCATTTCGAGGGCCCGTGCCTCGTCGACCTCGTCGCGCAGGTAACGGAAGTCGATGCAATCGATGAACTGGGCCGGCTCCAGATCGGCCACCAACTGCCACACCGGCACACCACGTTCCTTGGCCCACAGGTCCCACACCGCGTTCACCAGGGCGGCGGTGGCGAGGTGGATGACCCCTTTGTCGGGGCCCAGCCAGCGCAACTGCGAGTGGTTGGTGACAGACCGCCAGAACGCACCCATGTTGTCGGTGATGTCGCTGAGCCGCCTGCCCACCACCAGCGGAGCGAGCGCCTCGATGGCGACGCAGCACAGGTCGTTGCCGGCACCGATGGTGAAGGTCATGCCGTGGCCCTCGAGCGCGCCATCGGTGTGCAGCACCACGTACGCAGCCGAGTAGTCGGGGTCGGGATGATTGGCATCGGAGCCGTGCAGGAACTTCGACGTGCGCGCTCGCAGGTCGTGCGTGGACACTCGCGTGATCGTGGTCATCGGCTCTGACAGCACCCCCGGCGTCGTATGGTAGACCTCCGCCGGGTACGCAGCGGAAGGGGCTCTGCAATGCAGCGGATCGTCGTGGTCACGGGGTCGTCGGGTGGAATCGGGTCAGCGATTCGCGAACGGTTCACGGCACTCGGCGACACGGTGGTGGGCATCGACCTCGCCGCCGAGTTGGCCGGAGACCATCGAGTCGACATCACCGACGCCGCCCAGTGCGAGGCGGTGGTGCAACGCATCATCGACCAGCACGGTCGTGTCGATGTGCTGTGTAACAACGCCGGCGTGTCGGCGGTGGGCGATGTGGTGGCCAGCACCCCCGACGACTGGCAGCGGGTGTTCGCCGTCAACGTGTTCGGCACCGCCAACATGTCGCGGGCAGCCCTGCCGCATATGCGCCGCCAGCAAGGTGGCGCCATCGTCAACACGTGCTCCATCGTCGCCACGGTGGGCCTCGTGCAGCGGGCCGTCTACGCCAGTTCCAAGGGTGCGGTGGTGGCCCTCACGAAGGCGATGGCTGCCGACGAAGTGGCCAACGGCATCCGGGTGAACGCGGTGTCGCCCGGCACGGTGGAGAGCCCGTGGGTGCAGCGACTGGTGGCCGCAACCGACGACCCGCCCACCACCTACGAAGCGCTGCGCAAACGACAGCCGCTCGGCCAGTTGGTGTCGTGCGAATCGGTGGCTGATGCGGTGGTGTACCTGGCCAACCCCACCACGTTCACCACCGGCATCAACCTGTTGGTCGACGGCGGCATCAGCGGTATCCGCATCGTCGAGTGAGGAGGAGGTAGGGCCATGACGCTACGGGTCGCCTTGGTCGGTGGGCCGATGTACGACCACCTCTACCGCCTGCTCGACGACATGGATGTGGAGGTGGTGGTGCATGCCGACCACCCCACGCTCAATCGTGCGGTGGCCGACATGCTTGGCCGAGGCGAGCGCCTCGACCTCATCTCCACACACAGCAAGTACGCGCCTTCGCAGCAGCAGTGGCTCATGGCGCTCGACGACGTCGTCGACGCGTCGGCGGTGGCAGCACTCGCCCCGTTGGCGGTCGACCTGTGTCGCTTCGATGGCAGCACGCTGTGCCTGCCGAGGCTGATCGACGTGCGCATCATGTGGTACCGACGCGACCGCATCGAGGTGCCGCCGAACTCGTGGAACGACGTCGTCGACCAGGGAGTCTCGTTCGGGTTCCCAGGTCGCGAGTCGGGCCTGTTCGGAACGTTCTTCGAGTTGGTCGTCGGGGCGGGCGGCCAACTGTTCGACAGCGACGGCAGGCCGCGCATCGCATCGCCGGAAGCGGTCGCCGCTGTGGAACAACTCGTCGCCATGGCGGCGCACTGCCCACCGGATCTGCCGGAGTGGCACTACGACCAGGTCGATGCCGCCCTGCTCGACGGACGGGTTGACGCCGCGGGTATCTGGCCCGGCGGCTGGGGGCCCATTCGCGACTCGCCGGTCTCCGGCCTCCTTGCCCCCGCCCTGTACCCGACGGGCCCCTCGCGACGGGTGAGCTACTCCGGCTGCCACGCGTGGGCCATCCCGCGTACGTGTGCCGACGTGCCCGGTGCTGTCGAGCTCTTGCACCGGCTGGTGAGCCACGACGCCAACACCATCGACGCCGCGGGCGGCAGCGTGTGCGCGCATGTCGACGCGTTCGCCCAGGTGGCGCCACAGGGTGACATCGACGCGATGCGGCTGCAACTCACCGCCGACACCATCCGCACCTCGATGATCACGTACCCACCTCACCCGCGGTTCCCGGAAGTGGAAGACATCGGCTGGCAGGAGTTGAACGCGGTGCTGCGCGGAGCACGCACCGCCGCGGAGGCCGTCGATCGCATCCACGAGGCCGCCGCCGCACGGCTCGTGACGCTTCCCTGAAACCTCTTGCATATTAGGTCATCTGACCTAATATGTGCACATGGCCGTCGAGGCGAACACTCCCGCTCGCCGCACCCACCAGCGCGGTGTCGACACGCGCCGCGACATCCTCGATGCCGCCCTTCTGGAGTTCGCCGCCGTCGGGTTCGATGCAGCGTCCACTCGCGCGATCGCTGCGCGTGCGGGGATTCGTCAGGGGCAACTCACGTACCACTTCGAGACGAAGGACGTCTTGTGGCGCTCCACGGTCGACCGGCTGTTCGAACGGTTCGACGAAGCGTTCGAACCCGACGTGCTCGCCCAGGTGGGCGCCCTGTCGCCCGACAAGGCAGCCGATGCGCTCGCGGCCGCGGTGCGTTCGCTCGTTCGAGCGGTGTCGAACCTGCCGGAGCTGAACCGCATCATGGTGCACGAATCCACCGCTGCGTCCGACCGTCTCACCTGGATGGTGGATCGACACGTGCGCCACCGCTTCGAGCAGTTGAGCGAACTGTGGCAGTTGGTGCGAGCACAGGGCCGCACCCACCTCGACGCCGACCCGTTGGTCATCTACTACTGCGTCGTCGGTGCGGCGTCACTGCTGTACGTGAACGCTCCCGAGGCACAGCTACTCGCACGGAAACGAACTCGGCGGGTCGTCTCCGACGAGTTGGTGAGTGCCCACGCCGACACGCTGGTCGCCATGCTGCTCGGCCCCATCCATAAGGACACGACATGACCACCTCTCCACTGCAGCCCACTTCACCGGTGCGGGTACGCGATGTTGCGTTCGTGCGCTTCCAAGCACCCGACCTCGATGCGATGGAGCAGTTCCTGCTGGCGTTCGGCATGCAGCGCGCCGCTCGCGACGAACACACCCTTTACATGCGCGGAACCGACGACGAGGGTTTCGTCCACGTCACTCACCTCGGCGACACGGCACGCTTCATCGGCGTGGCCTTCGAGGCCGACTCGCTCGCCGACCTGCACACCCTCACCGAGCACCACGGCTTCACCCCCGTTGCAGAATTGGCCGGGCCCGGTGGCGGCAGCGTGGTGCACGCCACCGACCCGAACGGCCACCGGGTGGAGGTGGTGGCCGGTCGCGATTCGGTGGGTCGGCTTCCCAGCCCGGCGCCGGCACCGCGCAACGCTGCTGGTGCACCCACACGCGTCGGCGCGCCCGTACGACTCGATGCCGGAACGTCACATGTGAAGCGTCTCGGCCACTGCGTGCTCGAAGTGATCGACTTCCGGGCCAGCGAGGCCTGGTACAAGGAACGTCTCGGGCTGGTCACCTCCGATGAGATTGCACTCGACGAGCACACGTCGATCGGTGCATTCCTCCGCTGCGATCAGGGTGACCGCTTCGTCGACCATCACACCCTCTTCCTCATCGGCGCCGGTCGGGCCGGGTTCAACCACGCCGCGTTCGAGGTGGCCGACTTCGACGATCTGATGCGCGGCAACACCCACCTCACGAACGCGGGCTACACCCACCAGTGGGGCATCGGCCGCCACATCCTCGGCAGCCAGATCTACGACTACTGGCTCGACCCGTGGGGACACATGGTGGAGCACTGGACCGATGGCGACCTGTTCAACGACCAGACGCCTCCCCACACCGCGAGCCTCGGCGAGCTGCTCGGCTCGCAGTGGGGCCCCATCCACGGTGGCCCACCCGCCTGACCTGGTCGCTGCCCCGACAGCAACCAACTCCCCCGACAGCAACCAACTCCCCCGACAGCAACCAACTCACCCGAAGGACGATCCCATGGCGCTCTTGCCGCTCTCCCCCGAACCGTTCGCACTGCCCACCGACCGCGACATGTTGCCGTCGGAGCGACGGCTGTTCGTCAACACGCACCGCACCTGCGTGCTCGGCTACGCACGACGCAACGACGGCCCTGCTCAGTCGGTGGTGTACTACATCCCCACCGACGACGGACAACTGCTCATCGCCACCATGGGCGCCCGGGCCAAGGCGAAGGCCGTCGAACGGCTCGGCAAGGTGAGCCTGCTGGTGCTCGACGAGCAATGGCCGGTCGGCTACCTCACCGTGTACTGCGATGCCGTGGTCGACCGCGACCCCGACCTGGTGGTCGACGTGATGATGGCCGTCGCCGGCCGCATGTCGGGCCAACCCCTCGGCGAGGAAGCGAGGCCATTCGTGGACGCAATGGCGAAGGAAGAAGGACGCGTGGTGCTTCGTTGCACCCCGTACGCCACATTCGCCACCCCGCCTCGCCACCTGCACAAGAACGACCAGGACGAGCAGGTCACCCACTGGCTCTCCGGTTCCGTTGCCTGGAACGCAGACGATCCTGTGCTGGGCTGACCATCGCCCGCATCGGGCCAGCGCAGACCCGAGTGGGTACTCGCGCCCCGGGAGGCGAGTGCACACTCGCTTGCGGGTTCTCACTCGGGTGGGTCGGTTCTCACTCGGGTGGGTCGGTTCTCACTCGGGTGGGGTTGAACGCGTGCTCCTACGAATCAAAGCTGCGTTCGGGTGGGTTCTCGGCCGCAAGCACGGCGTTGAAGCGCGGTTCGAGCGCTTGCACCATCTGCATGTCGGTGAACACCCACAGGCGGTTGGCGAGGATGGCGTCGTGCACCAGGTCGGCCACCGCGGCAGGCTCCATCCCTGAGCGAATCTGGTCGCGCACGAACGCAGCCATCATCTCCTCCATCGGCGTGGCCTCCACCCCGTGCGACGGGGCCGCCCACTCGGGCCGGTTGCGGTGAGAATCCATGATCGCGGTGTTCACCCAGCCGGGGCACAGGCACGACACACCCACACCCGCCGCCTTCAAGCGCGGGTCGTGGAACAGGCCCTCGGTGATGGCCACCACCGCCCACTTGCTGGCCGAGTAGGCGGAGTGACCCGGGAAGTGCCCTGCCATCGAGGCGGTGTTGACGATGTGCCCATCGCCGTGCTCCACGAGGTGCGGAAGGAACGCTCGGTGGCCGTGGATGACACCCCACAGGTTCACCTCCAGCACCCAGCGCCACTCGGCCTCATTGACGAAGTTGCCACCCGACGGCCCGCTGCCTGCGACGCCGGCGTTGTTGCACAGCACGTGCACCCGCCCGAACGCGTCGATGGCTGCGTCGCGCAAGCGGTCGATCGCGGCGCCATCGGTGACATCGGTGACCACCCCGATGGCCTCTGCGCCGGTGGCCGTGACGGTGGCAACGGCTTCGTCGAGCTTCGGTGCTTCCACATCGGCCAGCACCACCTTCATTCCCGCGCGGGCGAATCGCTGGGCGAAGGCCAGCCCCATTCCCGACGCGGCACCAGTGACAACTGCGGTCTTCCCGCTCAGTGACTCCATCGCCGGAGCGTACCGAGCGGCCGCGGCCGGCCATCAAGCGAAGGGTGTCACCCACCTGGGGTGGGGATGACCGTGAGCGGCATGCCCTCGGGCTCGAGCCCGAGCACCATGATCTGCTTGCCGTACCCGATGAACGTGCCCATCGCGTAGGTGAGTTCCACCAACTCCTCCTGGGTGAAGTGCTCGCGCATGCGGGCCTCCAGCGTCGAGTCGCTCGGGTGGCCGCCGGCCAACATCATGTCGGCCCATTCGAGCGCCACCTGCAGCCGTTCGGGCAGGCTGCCTCGATCGGGGCAGTCAAGGCGGGCGACGTGTTCTTCGGTGAGACCGGCCTCA
This sequence comes from Acidimicrobiaceae bacterium, assembly GCA_003455715.1. Classification (GTDB taxonomy): domain Bacteria; phylum Actinomycetota; class Acidimicrobiia; order Acidimicrobiales; family Ilumatobacteraceae; genus UBA668. The sequence continues at coordinate 9,996 of DMQJ01000158.1, forward strand.
CGGGCCTGGTCGAATCGGACCTGCCGTCAAAGGCCGCACCCGCTGGCCCACGCGTTGCGCAACCGCATCGCTTCCTTCACGTCCATGCCCACCACGCCACCACCCAGGACGGTGGCGTACATCGCGTCGAAGGCGGCCATCACCTCACGGGCGTGCAACCGCACGGTGATGATGTTGGCGCCGTGGCCGTCGACGGCGGAGGGAAGGCGGGGCGTGGTGGCCATCAGGTCATCCTTCCGCGGCAGCGATGCGCAGCGCGTTGTCGAAGCGGTGTTGGTTCTCCCACGTGATGAGTGCCGTGGTGAACGTGACCACGCCCTCGGGAGTGAGGAGTTCGGTGAGTTGGTGCACGTCGTCGGCCGAGATGTGGTCGTGGTCGAGCACGAACTGTTCGGCGAAGGCGATGCAGGCACGTTCCTCGGCGGTGAACGACGGATCGGTGGCCCACAGCGACAGCCGCCCGATGCGCTCCTCGGTGAGCCCTGCAGCCAGCGCCGCCGGAGTGCGCTCCGTGAGCGCCACCTGGCTGCCGAGGAGCGTGGCCATGCGCAGGCGACACAGCTCAAGCGTCACCGGGCTTACCGAGCCAGCCCACAGCGTGTCCATCAGCCGCTCGTGCGCGGCAGCCAACTCGGGCCGGGCGCCCAACACCTCGGCACGAGT
>DMQJ01000334.1:0-6927 GCA_003455715.1 Acidimicrobiaceae bacterium
TGTGGGGCCTTGCGGGCAACGCCGCGTTCATCGTGGCGCCCCGGCAGCGCACCCGGCACCTCGACCTCGCCGGGCGGACGTTCCTGCACGACTACGACTGGCGCCTCGACCCCGACCTGATGGTGCTCACCACCATCATGACTGCACCGATGGTGGTGACGAACTGGATCAACCTGCAGTACCACGCCTCCACCGTCGACCATCGGCGGTATGGCAGTGGCAACAAGGTGCTGCACAACGTGGTCGGTGGTCGCCTCGGGGTGTTCGAAGGCAACGGAGGCGATCTGCGCATCGGCCTGTCGATGCAGTCGCTGCACGATGGCGACAGCTTGCGGCACGCGCCGCTGCGGTTGTCGGTGTTCATCGAGGCGCCGCGAGCATCGATCGAGGCGGTGATCGGGGCCCACGAGGTGGTGCAACAGCTCGTGCTGAACGGTTGGTTGCACCTGCTGCGCATCGACCCCGCCGACGGCAGCGTCGAGCGCTACGCCGAGGGCACCTGGCAGCTACTCGCCGACTGACCCGCCCTCGGTCGGGGCCGCCTGCCCCGTCGGGGCCGCAGCGTCGGCGGGCGCAACGTGATAGGCGCACACCCCGCACTCGGTGGTGCGCTGCATCGTTCGCGTCACCGACGCGTCGGGCAGCAGGTCTTCGATGAACCCCAGTTCGGCGTCGCACACGTGTGGGAAGCGGTCGGCGACCGTGGAGATCGGGCAGTTGTGCAGGCTGATGCGGAACGAGCCGTCGCCGAGGTGCTCGAAGTCGGACAGGTAGCCCTGAGCGTCGAGTTGACTGGTGACCGCAGTGACCCGTTCGGCGATGGGCGACTCGTCGAGGCCTGCACGCGTCGACTCCACCATGCGGTGTCGGCGGCGCTCGAAAACGCGCCCGACCAACTCAGGGTCTTCGTCGTGAATGTCGTCGAGGAGTTGCACCACCAGGTCGTGATCGGTGGCGAACAGCGGATCGGCCTGCGGGGTGCAGCGATACACGTCGGGGGGTCGACCGATGTGCCCACGAGCGGGGCGTGCAGTCACCAGCCCGGCCGACCGCAACGCCGAGAGGTGCTGGCGAACCGCGCCGGCAGTGGTGGCGAGGGTGTCGGCGAGCTCGTCGGCAGTGGCCTCACCGCGACGCTTGAGCAGCTCGAGCAGCCGTCGGCGGGCTGGCGTCACCACTCCTTCGTCGGGGCTCATGGTGTGGCACGCTACCAGAGATTCCACAGTTTCAATAGTTCTAGAAGTTGAATCTGTGGAAAGGAATGGTAGGGTTCGCGAGGCCAGCACATGGTCATCCGCCCCGCCGTCAAGGTTGACTGATGAGCAGTCAGCGTCGACCGCCCGACCACGTTGCAGTTGCGATCGATCCCTATTCGTTCAGGTGCCAAGGATGAGAGCCTCATGACCAATCAACGCACGGCCATCGACGAGTTCGTCGACGCCACCTACGAGTACGGGTTCTCGACCGATCTCGACACCGACATCGCGCCCCCGGGCCTCAACGAAGATGTCGTCCGCCTCATCTCGGCCAAGAAGAACGAGCCCGAGTGGCTGCTCGACTGGCGGCTGAAGGCCTTCGCCGCCTGGCAGGCGATGGACGAGCCCGATTGGGCGATGCTCGACATCGCCCCCATCGACTACCAGGCGATCAGCTACTGGGCGGCCCCCAAGCCGAAGAAGCAGCTCGACAGCATGGACGAGGTCGACCCCGAGATCCGCGACATGTTCGACAAGCTCGGCATCCCGCTGCACGAGCAGAAGATGCTCAGCAACGTGGCCCTCGACGCCATCGTCGACTCGGTGTCGGTCACCACCACGTTCAAGGCCACGCTCGCCGAGGCCGGTGTCATCTTCTGCTCGATGTCGGAGGCCGTGCACGAGCATCCCGAGCTGGTGCGCGAGTACCTCGGCTCGGTGGTGCCGGTGCGCGACAACTACTTCGCGGCGCTCAACTCGGCGGTGTTCTCCGACGGCTCGTTCTGCTACATCCCCAAGGGTGTCCGTTGCCCGATGGAGCTGTCGACCTACTTCCGCATCAACTCGCAGAACACCGGTCAGTTCGAGCGCACGCTCATCATCGCCGACGACGACTCGTACGTGTCGTACCTCGAAGGCTGCACCGCTCCGATGCGCGACGAGAACCAGTTGCATGCCGCAGTGGTCGAGCTCGTCGCCCGCGACCGTGCCTCCATCAAGTACTCCACCGTGCAGAACTGGTACCCCGGCGACGAGCGCGGCGTGGGTGGCATCTACAACTTCGTCACCAAGCGCGGCCGCGCGCACACCGACGCCAAGATCTCATGGACCCAGGTCGAGACCGGGTCGGCCATCACCTGGAAGTACCCCAGCGTCATTCTGCAAGGCGATCGTTCGGTGGGCGAGTTCTACTCGGTGGCCCTGTCGAACAAGCGCCAGCAGGCCGACACCGGCACCAAGATGGTGCACATCGGGGCCGACACCTCGAGCACCATCATCTCCAAGGGCATCTCTGCCGGGCACGGCCGCAACACCTATCGCGGTCTGGTGAAGGTGATGCGCTCGGCAGAGAACGCCCGCAACTACACCCAGTGCGACTCGCTGTTGCTCGGTAAGGACTGCTCGGCCAACACCGTGCCGTACATCGAGGTGAAGAACCCCACCGGCCAGGTCGAGCACGAAGCCTCCACCTCCACCGTCAGCGACGACCAGCTCTACTACTGCCGCCAGCGCGGCATGACCGAGGAAGACGCAATGGCGATGATCGTCAACGGGTTCTGCCGCGAAGTGTTCAACGAACTCCCGATGGAGTTCGCCGTCGAAGCTCAGCGGTTGCTGAGCGTGAGCCTGGAAGGAAGTGTCGGCTGATGCTGCACGTCGAAAACCTCACCGTCTCCATCGGTGACAAGCAGATCCTGCGGGGCTTGAACCTCGACGTGCGCCCCGGTGAAGTGCACGCCATCATGGGCCCCAACGGCTCCGGCAAGAGCACCTTCGCCCACGCCCTCGCCGGCCGCGAGGGCTACGAGGTGGCCGGCACCGTCATGCTCGACGGCGCCGACCTGCTGGCGATGGAGCCCGAAGAGCGTGCCGTCGCGGGTGTGTTCATGGGGTTCCAGTACCCGGTCGAGATCCCCGGCGTCAACAACATGTACTTCCTGCGCACCGCGCTCAACTCGGTGCGTCGTGCCCGCGGTGAAGAAGAAGTCAGCGCGCGCCAGTTCCTCGAGATCGCCAAGAAGGCAATGGCGCTGGTGGAGATGAACCCCGACTTCCTGCACCGCTCGGTCAACGCCGGTTTCAGCGGCGGCGAGAAGAAGNNTGGAAGTACCCGAGCTGCATCCTCAAGGGCGACGACTCGGTCGGCGAGTTCTACTCCGTGGCCCTCACGAAGGACCGGATGCAGGCCGACACCGGCACGAAGATGATCCACCTGGGCCGCAACACGCGCAGCACGATCATCTCGAAGGGCATCTCGGCCGGCCAGTCGCAGAACAGCTACCGCGGCCTCGTGCGCATCGGCCCCCGCGCCGAGAACGCGCGCAACTACTCGCAGTGCGACTCGATGCTCATCGGCGACGCGTGCGGCGCGCACACGTTCCCGTACATCGAGGTGAAGAACAACTCGGCCATCCTGGAGCACGAGGCGTCCACCTCGCGCATCAGCGCCGAGCAGCTGTTCTACCTCCAGTCGCGGGGCATCGACAGCGAGCAGGCGATCAGCATGCTCGTGCACGGCTTCTGCGAAGAGGTGTTCAAGCACCTGCCCCTCGAGTTCAGCGTCGAGGCCGTGAAGCTTCTCGAGATGAAGCTCGAGGGCTCGGTCGGCTGAGACCGCCGGCACCACCGCGCGTCGCGCCGCCGCGCGCGGCGCTCTACCCATTCACTCTTCTGCCCGAGTCGAATCTCCGATGGCTGCCCTCCTCTCCATTCGCGACCTCACCGCCACCGTCCAGGGGGTCGAGATCCTCAAGGGCGTGAACCTCGACGTGAACCGCGGCGAGGTGCACGCGATCATGGGGCCGAACGGCTCCGGCAAGAGCACGCTGGCCAAGGTCATCGCCGGGCACCCCGACTACGAGGTCACCGGCGGCACCGTCACGTACGACCACAACTTCAAGCCCACTGACCTGCTCGAGCTCGACCCGTTCGAGCGGGCACGCTCGGGCGTGTTCCTCGCGTTCCAGTACCCGGTCGAGCTGCCGGGCGTCACGAACCACACGTTCCTGCGCACGTCGTTCAACGAGATCTACAAGGCGCAGGGCGCTCCGGAGCTCGACGACGCCGCGTTCGAGGCGCTGCTTCGCGAGCGCGCCGAGATCGTCGAGATGCGTGAGGCGTTCCTGAACCGGCCCGTGAACGCCGGCTTCTCGGGCGGCGAGAAGAAGCGCAACGAGATTCTGCAGATGGCCGTCATGGAGCCGCGCCTGGCCGTGCTCGACGAGACCGACTCCGGCCTCGACATCGACGCGCTGCGCGTGGTGGCGTCGGGTGTCAATGCGCTCCGCGGTCCCGAGCGCTCGATGATTGTCATCACCCACTACCAGCGCCTGCTCGACTACATCACCCCCGACTTCGTGCACGTGCTCGTCGGTGGCCGCATCGTCGAGTCGGGCGACCGCTCGCTCGCGCTGCATCTCGAAGAGCACGGCTACGCACGGTTCCTCGATGCGACCACCGGCGCTGGGCGTCAGCCGGCAGCGGCAGCGTCGTCATGAGCCCCGGTTCGCTCGCCCCCAGCGTGGCGCTGCCCACCCGCCGCGACGAAGCCTGGCGGTACGCGCCTCACCGCACGCTGGCCGAGTTGACGTTCGCGCCCCCGAGCGCCGACGTGGTGCTGCCGGCAGGTGTGCTCGACAGCCTTCCGGCGCTCGACGGCCCGCTCGTGGTGGTGGTGAACGGTGTGGTCGACCATGCGCATTCGCGACTGATCGGCGGCGATGGCGGTGTCACCATTACCACGGCAGCAACAGCTGACGCCGAGTCCGCTACCCCGGGTGCGGTGGCTGGCCACGATGGTGCCCGCACACCCAGCGACGCGTTCCTGTGGCTCAACGCGGAGCACGCCCACGATGGCGCCGTCATCGACATCGCCCCTGGTGCCCAGGTGCACACGCCGATCCATGTCATCGACGTCGCCGTGCCGGGTCACACCGGCCACTCCGGCCACACCGCCTGCGCCCGCACCGTCATTCGGCTGGGGGCGGGCAGCACGGCATCGGTGGTGGAAACCAGAGTCGGTGTGGGCACCGACCTCGGTGGCTCCAACGTTCGCACCATGGTGACGCTGGCCGATGGCGCCACGCTCGACTACGTCGTCGTGCAAGACCTGCCTGCCGCACACGTGCATCTCGGTCGGGTCGACGCCGAGCTGGCAGCGGGCGCCACCCTGCGCTCGCGCTCGTTCAACCTCGGCGCCACCTACGGCCGGCTCGAGTTTCATGTGGCGCTCAACGGGCCGCAGGCCCACGTCGACCTCGCCGGTCTGTACTTCGGTGCGGGTGAGCAGGTGCTCGACCAGCAGCTCGCCGTCGTGCATGCCGCCCCCAACTGTGTGAGCCGGCAGTCGTTCCGCGGGGTGCTCGACGACCAGAGCACGGGCGTGTTCAACGGCGGCATCGACGTGCGCCGCGGCGCCGACGGCACCGATGCCGCGCAGTCGAACCACAACCTGCTGTTGTCGAACCAGGCCGAGGTCAACACCCAACCGCGGCTCGAGATCCTCGCCGACGAGGTGGCCTGCACCCACGGCGCCACCGTCGGCCAACTCGACGACACGGCGATGTACTACCTCAGGTCGCGCGGCATCGGCGCCGACGAAGCTCGCCGCCTGCTCATCAACGGGTTCGCCGACCAAATCGTCGACGAGGTGCGTAACCCCGAGGTGCGTGCCTGGATCAGCCACCGCCTCGGGCACGACGACCATGAGTGAGGAGCCGGTGAACGATCAGCAGGTCAACGTCAGGCCCGCACGGGGCTTCCTTCTGCCGCGCGACTGCACCGCCACCGTCGTGCCTGCCGGGCACCGGGTCACCCTTCCCGAGGGCGATCGGGTGACGGTGATGCAGGCGCTGGGCGGCACCGTGACGGTCACCACCAGCAGCGGCGAGATGGCCCGTATCAGCGCCGACGACGCGTTCGAGTTCGGTCTCATCGACCGGCTCCCCGAACGCAGCGGGGCCAGCGACGAGCCGTTCAGTGTCGATCGGGTGTGGGAGGCCGCAGCCACCGTCTTCGACCCCGAGATCCCGGTCAACATCGTCGAACTCGGTCTCGTCTACCGCGTCGACACCGTGCAACTCGACAACGGCGAATGGTCGGTCGACATCGACATGTCGGTCACCGCGCCGTTCTGCGGGATGGGCGATGTGTTGCGCACCGATCTGGCCGAGGCCGTTGCCGCGATCAACGGAGTCGCCGAGGTGAAGGTGACCCTCGTGCTCGACCCGCCGTGGGATGCGTCACGCCTGTCGGATGTTGCCCGCCTCGAACTGGGGATGATGTGACGTCGATCGATCTCACCCAGCCCGAGCCGCCGGCAGCACCGCCGGCGATGGCACCGGTCGACGTCGTCGGCGACGACATTGATGTTGCTGCCGTGCTCAACGCGTTGCGCGGCGTCATCGACCCCGAGCTTGGCGACAACGTGGTGGATCTGGGCATGGTGAAGCGCCTCGAGCGCGGCGCCGACGGCTCGATGCACGTCACGATCTCGCTCACCGTCGCCGGTTGCCCGCTGCGCGCCCAGTTGATGCGCGACGCCAAGGCACGGGTCGGGTCGCTGCCGGGCATCGACACGGTGCACGTGCACTTCGGTGAGATGACCTCCGACGAACGCAAGAACGTGATGGCCCACGCCCGGTGGAAGGCGCGCGACGAAGCGCCCGAAACCCGTGTGCCGTCCACCGCCCGCATCCTCGCCATCTCCTCCGGCAAGGGTGGCGTCGGCAAG
>DMQJ01000334.1:7139-7469 GCA_003455715.1 Acidimicrobiaceae bacterium
CGCCAACCTGGCGGTGCTGCTGGCCGATCGTGGCCACACCGTGGGTGTGCTCGATGCCGACATCGGAGGCTTCTCCATCCCGCAGTTGCTCGGTGTCGACGACTCCATCGAGGCCGAACGGGCGGCAGAGGGACGAGCCCTGATGAAGCCCGTCGTGCGCCCCGTCGGGGCGGGCGAACTGCGCGTCGTATCGATGGGTTCCATCGCCGGTGCCCAGGCGAACGAGGCCGTGATGTGGCGCGGCCTGATGCTCAACCGTGCGGTGCAGCACTTCCTCGAAGATGTGCAGTGGGGGAACATCGACTATCTGCTCATCGACATGCCGCCCGG
>DMQJ01000334.1:7678-7955 GCA_003455715.1 Acidimicrobiaceae bacterium
CTCATCGACATGCCGCCCGGCACCTCCGACATCCAGATGGGCCTGGCCCGCATGTTGCCTCGCGCCGATGTGCTCATCGTCACCACACCAGCCAAAGCTGCGCAGCAGGTGGCCGCCCGGGCCGCCGACATGGCTCGCAAGGGCTACCTGCGGGTCGCTGGCGTCATCGAGAACATGGGGCCCTCCACCGCAGCCGACGGCACGGTGACCGCGATGTTCGGCAGCGGTGGCGGCGAGGCGCTGGCAGCCTCGATTGGAGTGCCGTTGCTGGCGTAGA
>DMQJ01000024.1:0-4442 GCA_003455715.1 Acidimicrobiaceae bacterium
GACACGCCGAGTTCGTTCACGACTCATCCTTCAACAGCGCGCGCACCGCAGCGACCGGATCGGCGCCGGGGTCGAACCCGACCGGCGGCAGCACCGAGCACAGTTCGGCAATGGTGGTGTGATGGCCGAGGTCGCCGAAGCCCACCTGCAACGTGGTGGCAGTGACCGTTGCGAGCACTCGCCCGCGTCCGACACGCGTGAACTGGGGTTGTGCACCTCCATTGCGTTCGACGTGCACGAGCCGCGACAGGGTGGCCGTCAGCGGAGTGTGGGCAAGCCGACGACCGAGATGCAACTCACTGCGTGTCTCGCCCATCTCGCTGCTGCCGACACCCTCGGCGACGAGTGGTGCCAGGTTCGGCAGGGGCGGCAGTCGGAGACGAGCCGTGGCATAGACACGCGCGACCCGCGGAGCGGTGTCGTGCGGGCCGTGCGGGGCCACGGCCACCACGTCGTCGCCGAAGTACTGGGCGCCGTGCATCAGTGCGGTGAGTGCCAGCGTGGTCTTGCCGGCATGCGAGCCGCCGGTGAGGAGCGTGGCCGAGTTGTTGGCCCCCACCGCCGCCGCGTGCAATACCCTCCACGGTGAGTCACGCAGGAATGACTGCACCACCGGCAGCAGCGGCCGAGCACGCTCCCACCAAGCGCGTCGTTCGACATCGGAGTACCACACCGCGGCCTCTCGTCGGTCGGCGGTCGCGGCGTACACAGCGGGGCAGTCGCCTGCCAGTGGCACCACCAGTTCCTGGTCGGTCTCGGGCCTGCCACCGGGGAGTGGGTCGAAGGCCCGGAGCGGGGGCAGGCGTTTGCGCACGCTGTCGCCCGCTGCGACATGCACGATGGGGAGCCGGAGGTCGGCAGTTCCAGCAGGCCGAACCGACCCGAACGCGCGGAAACCCTCGCAGGCGCTCATCACGCATGGCGCAGCGCTCACCACGAACTGCACGTCGCCCACCGACACGACGACGCGTTCGGGGTGGTGGGCCCGACAGGCTGCCACCACCGCCTCCGCGGTCACCGGGGGGTCCTCACGGGCGTGTCCTCACCGGTTCACCACCAGGTGACCGCCCCGTCGGGCGCAAGCCGGCCGTGGAGCACAGCCTTCATGTCGTCGCACGCAGCTTCCACAGACAGAACGGCACGCACGTGCTGCCGGGCGTGAGCGCCCATCGCCGCGGCCTCGGCGGGATGTGTCGCTATGTGGCGCATCATGTCGGCGGCAATGTCGAGGTTGGGCTCGGCCCACTCCGCGTCGGCGTCGTAGGGCTCCTGGCCGGGGCCGACAGGCACGAGCGTGTACGGCACGAGGTACGTCGACGAGCTGTCGCAGAAGCGCATGTTGCCCGAGTAGCCGGTCGCGATCACGGGCGTCGCCGCCTCCATCGCATCAGCGATGTTGAGCCCGAAGCCTTCGCTGCGGTGCAGCGACACGTAGCAGTCGGCGAGTTCGTGCAGCGCAGCCACTTCTGTCGCGGGCCACACCTCGTCGATGAGGGTGATGTCGCAGCGGCCTTCGGCAGCACGGCGGAGACGGTCGTGGTGCGCTGGTGAGCGTTCGGCGTTGACCGTCTTCACCACGAGGTGCGCGGTGCCGGGCGTGGGGAACGCTCGGCGGAAGGCCGTGACGGCGCCAAGTGGGTTCTTGCGGTCGGGCACCGAGTTGAAGTCGCAGTTGACGACGAAGAGGAACTCCTCGGGAAGCCCAAGGGAGGCCCGCGTGTAGGGAGTGGGCTGCCCCCGGAGCGGCAACGGCAGGGTGATGACGCGCACGGGAATGTCGGGCTGCAGGCTCTGCACGGCCTCGGCCGTGAACTCGCTGGCCACCCACACTTGCTCGAGCGTCCGGAGCGCGTCGGCGAAGTGCGTCGGCATGGTGGCCAACTCCCAGAACCACAGCCCAACTCGGCGCGCGTCGTCGCGGACTCGGTGGTGATGTTCGAGGCGTGCGAGCGAGTGGGGCAGCATGTCGGCGTTGACGCAATAGATGCTGTCGCGAAACCTCAGTCGGTCGTTGGGCGTCCGTGGACGTTGGTGCTGGAGGGGGTCGTCGGCCAGGGGGAGGGCGACGGCGTGATGGGCGAGCCCCGCGCGCTCCAACCCCATGCGCACCCGACGTGCGGCCTCCCCGACTCCGTGTGCAGACGTTGCGTACCCCACGAGGTTCCATCCACCTGTCTCGCGCTGGGTGGAGGGCAGTGGCAGCGTCGGCGGCGGCGACGGGGGCAGCCCTGCGTCTGCTCGGCGCCGGACAGCCGGTTCGAAGCGGGTGAGCCAATCCTGATAGTTGGCAGCGTCGTCGAGGTCGAGCCGGGGGAAGTGAGCCTGCACGCCGGGGTCGGCTTCCCAGAACGACAGCGCCCACCTGCCCACGGGAACACCCCACGGGCCAGGGGCGGGTGAGTCGAGCCACTCCGTGAACGCGTCGCCCGTTTCGTCGGACTGCGCGAACGGGTCCGGCGGCAGCGAATCGGCTCCGGTGGCGGCCTTCAACATGCTGCGGCGTACGGCCCACCGCACGAGCGGGTCGAGTGCAACGCCACCTGCGGTGGTGGCCCACCCGTAGTCGCGGGCTCGATCGTTCCAGCCATGTCGCTCGAGGGCGGCTGCGTACTGGTCGCACAACTCTGCGAGCACGGCCGAGTGGGTGAGCCGCACTCGTGGTGCCCGGCTGGCATGCTTGGAGAGTTGCCACGGCTGGGAGGGTTCGTAGCCGCTGAGATGGAGGAGCCGCAGCGGGCGATCGCCGGCGTGCACGATGCCGTTCCGCACGCTCAGCGGCCGCTCGTGGAGGTTCCAGTAGGCCACATTGAGGCCGGTGTCGCGCAGCACCTTGGCGCCGTAGAGCGCAGGCACCCAGTCGATCCATCGCTGGTCGGTGAAGAGCGCGTTGGGGAGATCGACGACCGCATCGGTCTCGAGCCGCTCGTGCCACCACTGCAGAAACGGCCGGGCCTGTGCTGCTACTGCGATGAACCCCAGGTTGAAGATGCCGGAATGGCGAATGCGGTCTTCGCCGGGCTCCAGCCCGTCGCGCGGCATCGGGTCGACGACGTGCGGGGTGAGCGAGATCCCGTGGCTGAGTGCTCCGTCGAACGCATCATGCAACGCGCCGAACACCTGCATGTCGGGGTCGAGGTAGAGGGCGGCGGGGGCGTCGCGGAGGAGTGCCTGCAGGAACGCGGGCTTCAGCGCCGTCGACAGCTCCAACACGGTGTACATGCCCGCCATGCGGTGGAGCTGAAGTGGGGGCACCGCAAGATCGGCGAGCGCGATGATGTCGCCGGCGCCCTGCACCGCGTGGGCGCCATGAGCGTCGCGTTCGTCGCCATCGACCAGCAGGGTCACGAAGCGATGCCCCGGATGGTGCGCCTGGTAGCTCTCGGCGAGCACCCGAGCCTGGGGGAGGTAGTTGCGGGCAACGATGGTGCCGGCAACCATCGGTGCATCGTGCCCGGCGTCGGCACCCGTCGGCTGGGTCATCGGCCACCGATCCGCAGCGCACGGCGAATCGCTGCGTAGATGCGCCGGGGCCCCCGAGCCCAACGCCACAGTCGGGTGGCGGCCATCTCGTCGGCCAGGGCAGCGCGCGCCTCAAGCGCATGGATGTACTCGTCGGACGGAGATGGGCGCTGGTGCAGCGCCGCCAACAGCGACACGTTCAGTTCGCGTGCGGCCTCCGCTGCTGCCGCTGCGTCGGCGGCTGCGGCGCGAGCCGCGTGCAGTTCGGCGCGGAGGCCTGCGAGTTCGCGATCGGCCGCAGACATACCCGCCGAGGCTAGCTCGCTGGCACGCGAGTCAGGCCCTGATGCGTTCGTTGGTGGGGTCGTGCAGCGGCTTCGCCGACACTCGTACGGGAACGTTGCGACCGTTGATCTCCGCGGTCCAACTTCCCGCGGCAAGCCACTCGGCGTCGGCGACGCTGGAACCAGCGTCGACCAGTGCGAGGCCGACTGCGCCCCCCACGGTGTGCCCGTACGACCCTGCACGCACATAGCCGACATCTCGCCCGTCGCGGCGCACGACTTCTGCGTGGTACAGCAACGGCTCGGGCTCGAGCACCTGCAGACTCACCAGGCGTCGATGCATCGGGGTGCCGCGACGGGGCAGCAAGGCCTCGCGGCCGATGAAGCCGCCGGGCTTGTCCCACGCGATGGCGAAACCGAAACCAGCCTCCAGCGGGTCGTCGGTGTTGTCGATGTCGTGGCCGTAGTCGCGATAGCCCTTCTCCAGCCGCAGGCTGGCTAGCGCCTTCAGGCCCGCGTGGCGCAACCCGAACGCCGCACCGCCTTCCACGAGCACATCGTGCACGTGCAGGGCTTGTTCGGCGGGCACGTACAGCTCGTAGCCGAGTTCGCCGAGATAGGTGATGCGCACGCACAGCACACGCGCGTACCCGAGATCGATCTCGCGTGCGGTGCGGAACGGGAACGCCTCGTTCGACA
>DMQJ01000024.1:4632-5274 GCA_003455715.1 Acidimicrobiaceae bacterium
GAACGGGAACGCCTCGTTCGACAGGTCGACCGACGTGAGCGATTGCAGCAACTCGCGAGAGCGCGGCCCCTGGACGTTGATCTGGGCGAGTGCGGCGGTGACGTCGGTGGCGAAGGCGTGGCCTGCGGCGCCGCAGGCGCGACGCAACTGCGACTCCACGTGCCGGTGCGCCGTGTCGGTGGCGACCACGAGGAACGACTCGTCGCCGAGCTTGCTCACGGTGAGATCGGCCTCCAGGGTGCCGCGCTCGTTGAGCCACTGCGTGTAGGTGATGGTGCCCGGTTCGCCGTTGACGGCGTTGGCCGACAGCCGGTCGAGCACGGTGCCGGCGTCGCGGCCCTGCACCCGGAACTTCGACATGAAGCTCATGTCCATGAGCACCACATCGTTACGGCAGGCCTGATGCTCGGCCTCCCAGTTGGCCCACCACGATGGCCGGCCCCAGGTGAGCGGACCGGGGTCGGGTTGCACTCCCGGCCCGGCGAACCAGTCGGCCCCTTCCCACCCGCTCACGTCGCGGAAGTACGCCCCCTGCTCGACCAGCCGTTGGTGCAGCGGCGACAGCCGCGCGCCCCGAGCGGTGTGCAGTGCCTTGTTGGGGTAGTGGCACTGGTACACCATGCCCAACGACTCGACGGTGCG
>DMQJ01000024.1:5587-5792 GCA_003455715.1 Acidimicrobiaceae bacterium
GGCGGCGGCGCCCCCCGCCGGTGAGAATGCCGATGGAGTTCAAGCCGGCCGCTACGAAGTAGCCCTCCACTTCGGGCGCGGGGCCGACGATGGGCCGCAGGTCGGGGGTGAAGCTCTCGGGCCCGCAGAAGAACGTGCGGATGCCTGTGTCGAACGATGCCGGTACGCGGCTCATCGCGGCCTCCACGTAGGGGCCCATGCGATC
>DMQJ01000024.1:6061-10858 GCA_003455715.1 Acidimicrobiaceae bacterium
CCGGCTCGAACAGGCCGATCATCAACCCGCCGACTTCCTCCCGGTAGTAGCCGAAGTTGGCCGGGTCTTCGATGACCGGCCACGACGGATCGAGCCCCTCCATCTGCTCGGTGATGAGGTAGTAGTGCTCGGCGGCTTGGAGTGGGATCGACACGCCACTGCGCGCCCCCAACTGCCTGGCCCACATTCCTGCCGCGTTCACCACGTACTCGCACTCGATGGTGCCGTGATCGGTGACCACCGAGCGCACCCGCCCATCGCGCACCCCGACGTCGAGCACCGATACACCCTGCGCGATGGTGACGCCCCGCTGGCGGGCGCCTTTGGCCATGCTCATCGTGACGTCGACGGGGTTCACTCGCCCGTCGCCCGCCACGTAGAACCCGGCGAGCAGATCGTCGGTGCGGGCGAGGGGGAACATCTCGGCCACCTCACGCGGCGACACCTCGTGCACATCAACTCCACAGTGGCGGTTGAACGTGCTCACCCTGCGGTACTCCTCCAGCCGACCCTCGTCGGCAGCGAGTTCGATGAACCCCACCGGCTTGAACCCGGTCGCGAGCCCGGTTTCGGCCTCCAGTCGGGTGTAGAGGTCGCGGGTGTACGTGCGCAGCGCAGTCGATGTCTCCGACGTGGAGCCGAACGTGACCATCAGCCCCGCGGCGTGCCATGTGGTGCCCGACGTGAGTTGGTCGCGTTCCACCAACACCGTGTCGGTCCAGCCGAGATGGCCAAGGTGGTAGGCGATCGATGTGCCGATGATGCCGCCGCCGATGACGACGACCCGGGCACGCGACGGCAGGGCGGGAGTGGTGGGGCTGCTCATGGTTCCTCCGGTGCGAGGTGTCATTGAACCATCTGGCTACCGTTCGCCCATGAACGATCTCGAATTCGTGCAGGCAACCAGCGGCCTCATCAACCAGTACGGGTCCGCCTTCTACTTCGCCCCGGCAACCCTCGCAAAGGGTGAGGAGTTGGGGCTCGACACGTTCGGCTTCTATGCCCTCGGCCGTGGGGGCGTGCTGGGCGACGTCGAGCCAGCCGTGGTGTCGGCCGCGTTCGGCTACTTCAACCCCAGCCTGGTGGCCCATCTGTGGAACAAAGGCAAGGCCATCGTCGCGCCCCGGGTGGCTGGCGCCGCCTACGTGGAGTGCTGCGCCGAGCACGGCCGATCGGTGTTCACCGGGGTCGAGGGCCTCGACGCGTTCGTCGCCGCGGGTGAGAAGGTGCTGGCCGCGTGTGAGGTGGAAGCCTTCCCGCTCTTCGCGGCAATCGCCGCCGAGCCTGCCGCAACCGACGTCGCAGGCCGCGCCATGCAACTCCTCGCCGTCCTGCGCGAGTACCGCGGCTGTGCGCACCTGGTGGCGCTTCGTGCGGTGGGGGTGCGCAGCAAGGACGCCCACTTCGTGAAGCGCCCCAACGACGTGAAGATGTTCGGGTGGGCCGAAACCGACGCCCCGGTCATCGACGACGCGCTGCTCGGCCGCATGGCTGAGGCCGAGGCCCTCACCGACCGCATCGTGCTCCCGGCGTTCGCAGTGCTCGACCAGGCCGAGCGCGCGGCGATGGTGGCTGGGCTGGCGGCGGTGGGCGCGGCCCTCGCCGGATGAGCGGTTCCCTGTCGTACGGTCGTCGCGCGCCATGATGGGTCGGTGAACCGCCGTCGCATCGTCATCCTCGGAGGAGGCCCCGCTGGCCTCTCCGCCGCACTCTCGCTCACCGACCCCTCGTTGCATCCCAACTGGCGCGACGAGTACGAGGTGACGGTGCTGCAGATGGGGTGGCGAGTTGGAGGCAAGGGTGCCACCGGTCGCCGCGGCGTGACGCGCAGCGTCGACGGCGAGTGGGTGCTCGAGGGCGACGCGCGCGTGCAAGAGCACGGTATTCACCTGTTCGGCAACATGTACGTCAACTCGTTGCGCACACTCAACACGTGCTTCAGCGAGTTGCAGCCCTCCGATGGCGAACCGGTGATGACCGTCGACACCGAACTGCTGCCGAGCAACTACATCCAACTCGCCGACTACTTCGGTGGCCGCTGGCACCTCACCCCTCAACACTTGCCGCACAACGACCTCGAGCCATGGGGCGACGCCGAGTATCCGAGCCTCGACATTCTGTTCCGAGAGTTGCTGCGCCTTGCCGGCGAGTTGCTCGCCGAGGCGCTGGGGTACGCCGGGGATGGGCCGGGCACCGAGCGCGCTTCGTCCACCGACGATGTCGCGCACGAGGGACACACACACCTCGCAGCACTGCACGCCGTGCACGCCCACCATGCGGCGCATCCGCACGCGCCCGACCCCGACCACCATCGCGAGGCGTTGCACCACTTGGAGCACGCCGTGGCAGTGGTGCATCGGCTGCTCCACGCCGCACATCTCGACGAGAAGCCCTCCGAGCACATTGCGCTTCTCCGCTCGGTGCTCTGTCAGCTCGAGCTGTACGTCACGGTGGGCAAGGGTGTGGTGGCCGACAACATCGTCGTCAATGGCATCGATTCGGTCGACGGTGAGAACTTCATGGACTGGTGCCGTCGACACGGCATGAGCGAGATGGCCGTGAACAGCAGCCCCGTGCAGATGCCTGCGGAGATGTGCTTCCAGTTTCCTCAGGGCGACACGGCGCAAGAGCCGCGGTTCAGCGCCAGCGGGTTCCTCTGGTTCGTGCTGCGCCAGGTGTTGGCGTGCGGTCAGGCCACCTACTGGTTCCACCGCGGCACCGGCGACACGGTCGTTGCTCCGTTCTACCGCGTCGCCATGCAGCGAGGTGTGGAGTTCCGCTTCTTCCACAAGGTCACCAACGTTGCGCTGGGCGACGACGGTCGCAGCGTGGGTGCCATCGACATCGACATCCAAGCCACCACCGTCGGAGGCGCGCCGTACGCGCCGCTGGTACGCCTCGCCGACGGTAGTTGGGCCTGGCCGGATGCCCCCATCTACGACCAACTGGTGCAGGGCGACGCGCTCCGCGATCAGCACATCGATCTCGAGTCGTGGTGGACCCCGTGGCAGCCGGTGGGTCGTACCACCCTGGTCGCCGGTGTCGACTTCGACGAGGTGGTGATGGCGCTGCCGCTGCCGTGCTTGCCACTCGTCGCCCCAGAACTCGTGGCGGTGGCGCCGTGGGCTCCCGCTGTGGATGCGTTCGGCGGGCTGGCCACCGTGGCCGCTCAGATTTGGACCAACCGCACTGGCACCGAACTCGGCTTCCCCACGCTGCGCGGCACCGACCGAGTGGTGGGGGGTGCCGCGGTGCCGCCGCTCGGCTTTTCCGACATGACCGATGTGCTCACCACCGAGCAGTGGGCGCAGGTCTACGGCGCCGACTCATCGCCTGAGGCGCTCATCTACCTCTGTGGCCCGCTGCAGCACGTGGGGCCGTGGCCGCCATTCGATCAGCACGAGACGCCGCACCTCGCCGACGAGCGAGCGAAGGCCACCGTGGTGCAGTGGTTGCGCACCGCCACGTCGGTGATGCCGGCCGCCGGCACCCTGGCCACGACGCCACAGTCGTTCGACTTTGCTGCGCTGTGGGCGCCACCGGGTGTCTCGGCCATGGGCGAGGAGCGGTTCGAGTTCCAGTACTGGCGGGCCAACATCGACCCCAACGAGCGGTACGTGCCCTCACCGCCCGGGCTCGTCGGGCTGCGCCCACGAGCGTGGGAGAGCGGTTTCGACAACCTTGCGCTGGCCAGCGACTGGATCTTCACCGGCCTCAACATCGGGTCGTTCGAAGCTGCTGTGATGTCGGGAATGCTGGCTGCGCACGCGCTCACGGGAGCCCCGGCGCTCCACGACATCGCCGGCTACTACTTCGGGCGCCGAATGTGACTGTGCCCGCGATCGACGGCTATGTGTCGCTGACGGCACTGGGTACCAGCGGCGACTTCGCCACCTATCGCGGCGTCGCGTCGGCGGAGGCGACGGGTGCCTCCGCCACCATTCCGGGCCAGGGGCGACAGGTGGTGGTGCACACGCACCATGCGCCGTTGCCGACCCAGGCAGTTCGCGACGCAGTGCGCCGCAACGTCGAACTGTTGAGCTTCGTGCACCATCCGGGAATCTCGCCGATGGTGGAGTGTGTCGATCGTCCGAGTCGGGTCGCGCTGGTGGTGGCTGCGCCCACCGGCCCCTCTCTGGCCGACGTCGATCTGCGGTCAATGCCGATCGTCGACATCCTGCAGTGCGCCATCGACGTTGCGCCCGCCCTTGCCGAGTTGCACGTCCACGGTGTCGGGCACGGCGGTATCGACGTCGGGTCGCTCCACGTCGGGGCCCAACACGCTCAGCTTGCGTGCCCATGGTTCGGGCCGGTTCCCACCTCGCCGTCGGCCGATGTCGCAGCACTTGCCAGAGTGCTGGCGACAGCGCTCGGCCGCGGTGGCCACCGAGTGCCGCACGGCGTCGATCGAGTGCTTGAGGCGGCCACCCACAGCGAACCCGCTGCGCGCTATCGGTCGGTCATCGGGTTCGTCCACGATCTCGAGCGATGCTGCTTCGACCTCCGTCGAGATGGATTGAGCAGCCCGTTCGCGTTGTCACTCGGTGAGTTCGGGCTGTCGTGGCGCGACCCCGCACAGCCGGTCGCGCAGGCAGCGACCGTGGCGTCGATCGTCGACCAGTTGCGCATCCACGACCGCCAGCGGCCGGTGCTGGCCGTGGTGCACGGAGCGCCAGGAGCGGGGCGGTCGGTGCTGCTCCAGGGGGTCCAGCGCGCGCTGCGAGAGCAGGGCGTGGAGTCGCCGCTGGTGCGTTTCGCTGCCGTCGGCACGATGCCGTTGCGCGCCCCCACCGAACT
>DMQJ01000461.1 GCA_003455715.1 Acidimicrobiaceae bacterium
GAGCACGCCGACCGCCACCAGCGGTACCGCACCGTGCACCACCGCCGCGCCCAACGCGCTGGCGGGCACGTACCACTCGTCGGCCATGAACGGCGCGTGTGCGGCCACCAGTGCAGGCATCACACCGAGCAGTTCACGTCCCCCGGGGCGCAGCATGATGGGCCGAGCGAAGGGGTACACCTCCCGGCGCGCCCCGTCGATGAGCACCACGTCGTCGCCGAGGTGCACCCAGCCTCGTTGCGCAGCCGCAGCGGCCAGTGTGCTCTTGCCGCACTCCGACGGTGCCGTCAGTACGACGGCGCCGAGCGGTCCGGCAAACGCTGCACCGTGGACCACCACACCTGCGCCAGCGGAGCGCATCACGCGACGATTCACCTCCCACGTCAGCAACTCCATCACGCTGTCGAGGGCGCGGCCGTCGCCGCACGGCACCACCGAACCGTCGACATCTCGCCACGCAACCGAGTAGCGCTGGTCGGCACGCTGCATCACCTCGAAGCAGGAGGCCGGGCCCGTAGCGTCGGGCAGATCGCCGTAGCACCAGTCGATCAGACGTACCAACGCATCGTCGTTGGACTCCGCCTGGAAAGGGAAGCCCCACGCAGCGACGGGGCGCGACCTCACGTGCAGCAGGTGACCGTGATGCGGTAGTCGATGTAGATGCACCCGGCGGCGCGCTCGGTGGCCGTGAGGTAGGGGAACGCGATGTTGGCGCCCGTCACGACCCCGTCGACGCACGTGTACTTGGTGCCCGAGGCGTTGGGGCAGAACTTCACGGCCTTGCCTTCGGTGGGCCCACAGCCCGACTCGGTGATGGTGACCGTGCCACCGTGGCACGCGTTGCCGCCGGCGGCGACGCAAGTGAACGTGACCCCATCGTTGCGGCCGGCAACCCAGCCACTCGGCGCGCACGACGCGAGGTTGGCGTCGAACGTGGTGACCGAACCTGAGCCACCGGGGCAGCTACACGCCGACACCTGCAAGAGTTTGGTGATGGGCGTGCAGCCAGCCGATGCCGTGGCGGTGAACAGCACCTGCGGCGCCACCCACGCACCAACCGCTGTGGCGCCCAGCGCTGCCTTGCGCAGGAAGGCGCGACGGTCGTCGGCGGGCTGAGGGTTGGGGTCGGGCTGACTCACCCGTTGCCTCCGATCGCGACCGCCGGGTCTCCAAGGACTGTCCAACCCAACAACACGTCGTCGACCGACCCGCCCGCATGGCGTGCAAGTTCTCGCTTGGCGATCTGGATGGCTTCACCGATGGTGGGTGCGCCAGCCTCGATGGCCGCAGCGAGGAATGCGCTGAAGGCGATGTCGTTGGCCGACGACACGAGTGCAGTGGATCCGCCGACCACAACTGCACCTCCGTCGGGGTTGAGCAAGAGCGCGTGCGCCAGCGTTCCGCTGTCGGGCGCGACGTAGTACGTGTTCCAGCAGCCGAACTGCAACAGCGCAGTGCTCGGGCCGACCAACGCCTGGGCGTCGGAGGTGGTGAACAAGCCCAGCTCGGTCCACTCTTGCGAGCTGGAGTGGCCGAGGTAGACGGTGAGTGCCGGGCCGTCAGCGAAGGCCGCCAACAGTTCGCTCTGAGCGGTGGACAGACCCTGCCTGTCGATGTCGACGCGGGCGACATCCCATGCAGCCAACTGTGCCTGCAACGCATCGTTGGCTGCGGCGTAGTCGAGGCCGTTCCCAGCGTCTGAGACGAGCAGCGCCGTATCGCCAGATGGGTTGGCGGCGTAGGCGATGGTCTTGTCGATCATCACTTGCAGCTCCGCTGAGGTGTGCGCGGGCATGCGGCCAAGAGCCACGTCGGGCAGCTTGTCGCCATCGACATCGGCGAAGGCGGGGTCGAGCGGGGCGTAGCTGATGTTGTAGCCGGTGCTGCCATACAGCGACGGCAGCAGGCTGACGGCACCGATGCCGTAGTAGTCGCGGTAGTCGTACGAGTCGGCGCCGACGAGCAGCACCCAGGTGAGGCCCAGCGCGGGCACGGCCTCGGCCAGGTAGCGGTCGATGGCCGAGGCATCGACCACACCGTGGTTGTAGGCCTCGTACACGTCGGCGACATCGACCACCTTCACGGTGCGCCCGATCGATTCGTGGTGCGCCACCAGCGCTGCCAGCGTGTCGGTGAACATGCCGTGAGTGACCATCAGGTAGTCGGCACTACCACCGAGCAGGTCGGCAGGAACCGGAGCCGCAGCGACCACAGGCGAATGCAGTGCGGTGGCCGCGCTCACCACGTAGCGAGCACCGGTACCTGCGGCGCTCACCTGCACCACGCCGCCACCGAGTGCGGCAGTGGAAGCGAGCGACACGACGCCGTCGGCGGCAATTCGGTAGGCCACCACGTCGCCGGAGGGCAGAGCGCTCACGTCGAATGCGGGGGCGTCGGCGCTCAGGTCGAGGCGGCCGTCGGTGGCCACCGTGCCGCGGCGGTACTCGACCTGCCAGCCGTCGATGACGATCATGTCGATGTAGGCGCCGGTGTCGGCGAGCGACACCACTTCGATGAGGTTGTCGCCTTCCACGAGCACACCGGGGGCAACGACCGCCGACAGCGTGACCGCTTCGTTGTCGTCAAAGCGCAATGTCTGCACCTGCTGGCCGTTCACCCGCAGGGCCACGTGGTGGTCGTCGACAATGGGGTCGCGTGTGATGCCCCACAGATCCACCGACACCGTGGCCGACGCGCCGGGCACCACGGCATCGAGGCTGACAGTGGTGGACGCCGTGGAGGGCGAGCCGCTGAACGTGAGGAGCAACTGCTCGTACCACGGGTCGTCGCCGGGGGCGGTGACCGAGTACTCGACGTTCACCTCGTTGCGCACGACCGCCGTGTACTCGGTGGCGCCGATGACGGGGCCACCCTCGCTGGTGGTGCGACGCGGGCGGCCGTTGGAGTCCTTCGGCGGCGCAGGCTCGCCGGGTGTCTCCACGGCAGGGGCCACGCGGGCGGCCATGGTGCGATCGAGGTGCAGGCGGTAGACGTTGGTGCCCGTGTAGAGCGAGTCGACCGGTTCGCCCACGAAGCGGAACGACGAGCCCGGCCCGAAGGTGGGGCCGCCGACAATTTCGATGGGCACCGGGCCCGATGCGTCGGTGAGGGCAAAGGTGTCGGTGGCGACACCGGTGAGGTCGACACCCGCCGACAACAGTTGCTCGAAGGTGACGACATGGATGCCCGACTCGGTCACTTCCAAGCGGGCCACGGGGCCTGCCGACGTGGTGGGGCCGACGGTGTCGAGTCGCTGTTCCACCGCCTCGCGGGCGGCGTCGTGGCGCTCACCCTCGGCGGCCTCGACTTCGGCTTGCACATCGGCCCAGTCGGCACCGTCGGTTGATTCGGGGTCGCCGAACGATCCACCCACCCGGTACGGGCCGTGCAGTTCGCGCACGCCATCGAGGGAGATGTCTTCCAGCCACAGCACGTTGCGGTTGGTGCGCACCCTCACCCGGTAATCCTGCGGCGTGACCGACGTGGGCGACACCGCGGGCACGATGCGGGTAGTGAGCTGCTGCAGAGTGCCATCGGCCTTCTCGGCGTACACGTGGAAGCCGAGGTTGTCGACCTCCTGCGAGGTGCGCCAGTCGACAGTGACCTGGCGGCCAGACCGGGCAGAACTGAAGTAGGCCAGGTTCACCGGCAAGGTGTTGAGGGTGGTCGCGTAGTCTTCGATTTCGCCGTCGAGCGCGGGGCCTGTCGACACGGACACGCCTGTGAGTTCGGTGGCCACACGGAATCGGCTGTACATGGTGTCGCCGATCTCGTAGCCGCCCGGCTCGAGGTCGGGCACGGTGATGGTGACCGAGTACGAGCCAGGGCCTGGCACGCTGCCGGCGCCGCCCGACACGGTGATACCACCGGTGGCCGACACGAAGGTGCCGGGAGCGAAGATGGACTCGCTGCTCTGGAACAGGCCGTCGCCGTTCCAGTCGAACCATCCGTTGAGGTAGCTCGAGCCGCCGGTGCTATCGGTGATGACGATGGGAAGCACCAAGGTCTCGGTGTCGACGGCCGGCACGGTGACACCGTCTTCGTCGTCGACGCCGTCGAGGTCGTCGCCGTTGGGCGCCGCCGGCGCAGTCGCCGGGAACGGCGGGTTGGTTCCCGCTCCACCAACTTCGCGGTCGAACAGCGTGCCCAGGCGCGGGCCGACTGTGCGCGAGTCGTAGGTAACTCGGAACTGCACGTCGTCGAAGAAGAACAGTTCGTTGGCTTCGAGGGCGGAAGTGACGATGACCCGCAGCTCGGTGGTGGCGCCGTACAAGGCGGGCGCCAGGGTGACGGCGTTGTTGGAGTAGATGGTGGGGTTGTTGCAGCTGTTGATGGTCTGCACCACCTGCCACGCTGCGGCATTGGTGGGGCGAATCTGCACCTGCACGGTGTCGGTCGCACCCATGTTGAGGCAGCGATAGTCGTACGACAGCGTCACTGTGGAGGCGCCCGACAGGTCGCCGACGGCACGCGTTGCCGCTTGGTTCACCGCGGTCGTTGCGCCGGTGTCGCCGATGCGCAGTGAACGGGTGCCGGCGTCGGCGATGTTCTGCACACGACCGCTCGTGGCGCCGCCGCCCAACGCATCGACTTCGGTCCAGATCCCGGCCCAGTCGACGCTGCCTGTGTTGCCGGTGTAGCCGAGGGCTTGGAAGGTGTCGGCAATGTATTGCCGTTCGGAAGTCGCTCGTGCTCGAGCCGGTGCTGGGCCGGCGTCTTCGTAGCTGACTGGGTTGTCGCCGTAGTCGAAACAGCGCACACAGTCGACCACCGACGCCTGCGCGACGGTGTTACCCGAACGGACGGTGACGATGTTGGCGATCTCGTCGGTGGCGGTGTAGGGGTTGTTGACGGTGACGGTGAGGGTGACGGTGGCCGACTCGCCCACCAGCAGGTCGGTGAGCGTGAACAGGTTGGGCGGTGCGGCACCTGCGGTGGCGACCGGGAACCGGCCGGTGGCGGAGATCACCAGATTGTCGAAGTAGATGTTGTCGGTTCCGCCGCCACCGAACGCGTCGGTGACGATGAACCGGATGGAGGTCGCGGAGCCGAACTGGGCGGCGCTGAGGGGAATCGACTCGGCGATATAGCTGCCGTTGTCGCAGTTGTTGAAGGTGGCGATGGTGTCCCAGGCGGATGAACCGTCGGGGCGCACTTGCACCGACACTGCGTCGCCTGATTCCAAGCTCACGCAGCGGCGATCGAACGCGACACCAACCGTCGAGTAGGCGCTGAGATTGCCGATGAGGCGGGCGACGCCTTCATTGGCCTGCGAGCCGTTGCGGAACTGCAGGCTGAGGTCGCCGGCGTCGGTGACCTTGCGTATGCGACCAGCTCCCGTGCCGAGGCCTCCGCCGTCGGTTTCCGTCCAGGCGCTGTCAGTCCATGCGACGGTTCCGGTGCTGCCCGTCCAGTCGCCGGAAACCTCGAAGTCGTCGGCAACGGTGTTGTTCACCACGGTGGGGCGAACGACGTCGGTGCTCACCCAGGTGAGGCCGGCGGGCAGGGGGTCGATGACGGCGATGTTGGTGAGGGTGCCGCTCGACTGGTTGTCGACGCCGATGGTGTACTCGATGGTCTGGCCGGGCACCACGGGCTGGCCACCGGTATCGGAGGTCTTGGTGACCCGCAGCCCATCGACGGGCACGCAGCCAGTATCGGCGCCGTTCGCGTCGGTGAGGATGATCTCGCGGTCGCTGGTGACGAGCGCCCGGTTGCACAAGGCGTTACCCGAGGAGTAGTCGGGGTCGACGATGGTGTCGAACGTGACCGTCACCTGGCTGCCCACCGGCAGCGTGGCAACGATCTCGCGGCCAAGTTCGTCCCACGGGAACAGGGTGGCGGCGGGGGGCACGACATCGTCGGCGATAGGAATCACCGGATCGTTGTTGAGTTGCACCGACGACGTACCAGGGAGATAGCTGACATCGGGGGGCAGGATGTCGAGCAGCACGGGGAAGACGAGGGCGTAGTAGTCGGTGTTGGTGGCGGTGACCACCCACGTGATGGTGTCGCCCGGGTCGACCAGGCCATCGCCGTCGACATCGATGGCGATCGCCGCTTCTTTGCGCACGCAGAGGGCGCCACACGCTGGGAACTGGGTGGTGCCGAGGTCGATACCCGGCTGGGCAACAGGCGTGTTGATATCGGGGTCTTCGCCGTAGGCCAGCGAGATGCCGACATCGTCGATGGTATAGATGCGCGTACCCGTCATATCGTTGTCGTTCGGGTCGGTGATGCGCACCATGTCGAGTGCGTTGGCAATGGTGACGGTCGTGTCGTACCGGCTGCCGTTGGCGTCGACGTTGGCGCCCGTGGTGGGGTCGGCGTCGTAGTCGATGTAGAGCACGGTGGGTGCCACCGCCGTGGCCCACACCGGGTCGTAGTCGGGTGCGCTGAGGTCTTGGGAACCGGGGGCCCATCCAACGACGAGGTCGTCGACCAGCAGGCGCGAGGGTAACGGGCTGTAACCCCAGTCGTAGTTGCGGGAACCGCCCTCGGCTGCACCCGAGCCGGCAACGACGGCAAAGGTCTGCGCTGCGGTGATGCGCGCCGCCTCGTTGTAGGCCAGCGTGGGTGCCGGCGAGTAGGTCTGCCCAGCCGGCACCGCGTACACCGTGGAACCCGATGGAGTGGTGACGGTGATGTTGAGGGTGGTCGACTGCGGGTTGTAGAGGTAGAGCACGGTGGCATAGGTGCCGTCGGGGCGGGCGGTGGACGCCGGCGCGACGTAGTCGTTCACCAGACCCTCGGTGGGAAAGATCTGGAACGAACGGTTCTCGTAGTTCGACCCGATGACACCGGTCATGAGGAACACTTGCACCGGTTTGGAGGCCACCACCCTCGTGCCCTCGAGGACGGTGCCGTCGATGTAGTAGGTCTCGCCCTCGCCAATGACGGTCGAGCCGTTGATGTCGCCCGGGTCGGTGAAGTTTCCGTTGTTGGCGAAGTCGACGAACAGTTGGGTGCCCGGCTCGGACGCCATGATTTCCATGCCGGTGTAGCTGAACGTGTTGTTGCTGCCCACGTTGGGGGTGTCGGTACCCACCGGAGAGGAGAAGTTGACACCCCAGCGCGACGTGTCGAACGCGGCGGCCATCTCGCTGTGCAGTGCATCGATGGCCGTCGGCCAGGTGGCGTGGGTGACGGCCAAGCCCTCGGTGGCCGACAGTTTGTCGCGACCGTCGAACACAACGGTGCTCGCGACGCGGGGCGTCACGATGACGCCGGGAACGATGGTGGCGGAGTTGTTGAGTCGCAGCACGGCACCGGCGGGCAGGTAGTCGCCTGCGCAGCGGGCAGGCACGCAATAGGTGGCCGCGTTGCCGTTGGTGAGATCGCCGTCGCCGAGTACGAGCGTGGAGGACTGGATGCGATCGTTGGGCGTGGGCTCGTAACCGTCTTCCCAGTGGTCGTAGTAGATGATCGCGCCTTCGGCGCCAACGGTGACCGAGGTGGTGGACGACAGGTTGAGGCCAGTGGTGCCGTTGACGCTGAACAGTGCCTCGCGGGCGTTGTCTTCGAAGATGGGGACGTAGAACGTGCTGATGATCACTTCGCCGGCCGCATGCGCCACGGGCACGGGCGCGAGCGGAGAGACCACTGGCAACACGAGGCCGCCGAGGACCATCGCAATGACGCCGCTGAGCAGGGGGGCACGGCGAACCCTTCTGTTGTCAGATGTCACCGACACTCCTCCCGTTGGCGACCGTATGGGCATATGCATCGGCCACACCCGGCGACGGGTGAAGCGTAGTTGACGGATTTGTGGTTGCCTGCGCAAGGAATCGAGAAATTCATCCGCCAAAACCACGCTTCGTTGCTTTGGGCAGCACTCTCCGTAGATATTGCCCACGGGTGAGGCCTCTGGCTTGCAAGTGTTGACGCGACGGTAACGCAAGCGGCACCACGAACGCCGCCTTCCGACGCAGGCCGCGCAGGGTGCGCCAGTGCCCCACCGCCTGTTCCGCGAAGGGAACCGACGCAGCTGCGTCGTGCAGCACGGCACCCGGACCATCCTGCGGAGCGCAGGCGAGCCACGACGCCCACCCGTCGCCCAACGCTTCGGGGGCCGGTTCCCTCGCACACATGCC
>DMQJ01000466.1:0-6095 GCA_003455715.1 Acidimicrobiaceae bacterium
GGCGCTGAGACCGCGTGGGGTGCGGCGCGAGCGCCGAGGTTCGCGGTGCCGGACCTCGACTCGTCGTCTGCGGCGGGTAGCCTCTCAAGGTCCTATGAGCGGATTCGTCGACGAAGCCCAACTGAATGTGAAGGGTGGCGACGGCGGTGCCGGTTGCGTTGCCTTCCGCCGGGAGGGGCCCGTCGCCTTCGGTGGGCCGAACGGCGGCGACGGCGGCAAGGGCGGCGACATCTGGCTGGTGGCCGACCGCAACGTTGCGTCGCTCATCGCCTTCAAGGACCATCCGCACCGCAAGGCGCCCGACGGCGTGCACGGACAGGGGAAAGACCTGCACGGTCGCCGGGGCAAGGACCTCATCGTCACGGTCCCCGAGGGCACCGTCATCACCGATATGTACTCAGGTGAGCTACTGGCCGACCTGGCCAACCACGGCGACCGCTGGCTCGCTGCTGCGGGTGGTCGTGGCGGGCGTGGGAACGCCAAGTTCCTCTCCAATCGCCGCCGCGCACCGAGCTTTGCCGAGCAGGGCGAGCATGGTGAGGAACGCTGGCTGAAGCTCGAGCTGAAGCTGATGGCCGACGTCGCCCTCGTCGGGTTCCCGAACGTGGGCAAGAGCACCCTCATCAGCGTCATCTCTGCCGCCAAGCCGAAGATCGCCAACTACCCGTTCACCACGCTCGAACCGAACCTTGGTGTGGTGCGCCTCGACGACACCACCGAGTTCGTCGTCGCCGACATCCCCGGCCTCATCGAAGGTGCACACGAGGGCAAAGGGCTCGGCCACAAGTTCTTGAAACACATCGAGCGGGCTCGGGTGTTGTGCGTCATGCTCGATCTCTCCGACCCCGACGGCCCCACTCCGCAGGAGCAGGAGCGCGTGTTGCTGCACGAGTTGGGCGAGTATCAGCCGGAGCTGCTCGAGCGTCCCCGCGTGGTGGTGGGTACCAAGAGCGACTCGGCCATTCACGACTGGGATGGCCTCACCCTCAGCTCGGTCACCAACCAGGGTGTCCGCGATCTCGTTGGCCGGATGGCGGCGCTCGTGCACGAGGCCCGCCAAGCTGAGCCGGCGCAGGAGGGCATCGTCATCATCCGTCCCCAGGCCGACGGAGCGCGCGTCGAGAAGCTCGACGACCACGAGTTCCGTCTCGTGGGCCGCCAGGTGGAGCGCATCGTGGCGCTCAACGACGTCACCACACCTGAAGCGCTGAACTACATCGATCACCAGTTGAAGCGCCTCGGCGTTCCCAAGATGTTGGCCCGGGCAGGTGCCCGCGACGGCGACATCGTGTGGATCGCCTCGTTCAGTTTCGAGTACCGCGAGGAAGGCTGACCATCGTGAGGGTCGTTGCCAAGATCGGCACCTCATCGCTCACCGATGCCGTGGGCGTGATCCAACACGAGGTCATCGACGCCTTGTGCGACCAGCTGGCAGCACTTCGATCGGCCGGCCACGAGGTCATCCTCGTCAGCAGCGGGGCAGTGTCGGCCGGCGTTGCCGCACTCGGACTTGCGGCCCGCCCCACCGATGTCCCCACGCTGCAAGCCATCAGCGCTGCGGGCCAGAGCCGACTGATGGAGACGTACAACCGCTCACTCGGCCGATACGGCATCGTTGCCGCACAAGTGCTCCTCGTGCCCCACGACTTCGTCGACAGGCGGCAGTACCTGCATGCCCGGCAGACCCTGGTGCGCCTGATGGAGCTGGGGTGTGTTCCGATCGTCAACGAGAACGACGCCATTGCCAGCGACGAGATCCGCTACGGCGACAACGATCGCATCGCCACCCTGGTGGCCCACAACGTCGCTGCCGACTTGCTGGTGTTGCTCACCGACACCCCCGGCCTCTACACCGCCGATCCGCGCACCGATCCGGCAGCGACACTGGTCGAGGTGGTGAACGCCGACGACCCACTGCTGTCGGTGGCGGCCACTGCGACGGGGAGCAATCGCGGCAGTGGTGGAATGGCCAGCAAGCTGTCGGCTGCCCGCATGGCTAGTTGGGCCGGTGTTCGAGCCGTCATCGCCAAAGCGTCGCGCCCGCAGGCACTCCTCGACGCGGTCGCCGGCCGACACGTCGGCACCACGTTCCTGCCGAGTGCCCGCAACCTTCCAGCACGCAAGCTCTGGATCGGTTTTGCGACCAACATCGAAGGAACCCTGGTGGTCGACGACGGGGCGCGTCGAGCGTTGACCGAGCGAGGCACGTCGTTGCTGCCCGCAGGCATCACCGATGTGCGCGGCGAGTTCGACGAAGGCGACGTGGTCGATGTACGCGACGCTTCAGGTGCTGCCGTTGCCCGCGGCATTGTCTTGGCGGATGCCGCCACGTTGCGGGCGGTGAAGGGCAGACGCACGAGCGACCTTCCCGAACACGTGGCCCATGAGGCCATCCACCGCGACGACCTGCTGTTGCTGGTGTAGACGGACTCAGCCCTGTGCGGGCTTGGGTTGCTCGACTGCCTGCGGCGCAGCGGCGCCATCGAGACCGAGTTCGGCGCGCAACTGACTGAGGCGGCTCTGGGCCTCCACGTTGGCGGTGGCTTGCTCGATCTCGAGGATGCTGCTCTCCACACTCGCATCCTGCAACTCGCTGGTGGCCTTGGCCTTCGCGTAGCGAGCCTCGATCTTCTGCTGCACCTCGTTGAGCGTGGGGACATCGTCGCCGACGGTCTCCTGCAGCTGGCTCATCGCCGAGTTCATCTGCTCTTGCATCTTGGCCTGCTCGAGCTGCGACAACAGCTTCTGCTTCTCGGCCAGCTTCTGCTGCAGCAGGCGACCATTCTGCTTCACCGCAGCCTTGGCCTGGTCTGCAGCCTGGGTGGCATCAATCACCATCGCCTTGAGGCCTTCGACGTCTTTTTCGACCTGGATGAGTTGGTTGGCGATGGTCTCGGCCGCGTTGGTGTACTGCGTGGACTTGGCGGTGTCGCCTGCGCGCTGCGCATCGCTGGCCATGATGAGCGCCTGGCGGGCATTGGCGTTGAGCTTCTCGAGCTCGGACATTTTGCCGTTGAGGCGGATCTCGGCCTGCTTCTGATTGGCGATGACGTTGGCCGCCTGCTCCTTCAGCCGACGATGCTGGTCTTGCGCCTCACGCAGGGCCTGTTCGAGCTGGATGGCGGGATCGGCCTTGTCGTCGAAGCTCTTGTTGAACTTCGCGGTCAGATACTTCCACCACTTCTTGAAGACCTTGAACATGGCCGGAATCCTACTGCGCGGCGGATGACGCCGCAGTCGGTCGGCGACGGAATCGCGAGACGAGCGCCTCCAGTTCAGGGGCCTTGAGAGCAAGGAGCACCCCGACGTAAACGACGCCACCCACCAGCGTGCCGGCCCCCACTCGCAACAGGGCCCCGGTGCCCTCGTTGCTGCCGACCGATCGCCCGACGAACCACACCACTTCTGCCATCACCAGCGCAGCGAGAGCGATGCGCGCCAGCGAGTGCAGCGTTGCCCGCACGGGAAAGCCTCGCACCTTGTAGCCAAGGATCTGGATTGCCCACACAGCGCTGACGGAGTAGGCAATGGCGAATGCGGCAGCGATGCCCATCACGCCGTAGCGGCTGTACAGCAGCAGGGCGAGCACGATGTTGACTGCGTTTTCGAAGAGGTTGATCACGCCAGGCGTTCGGGCGTCGTGGTGGGCATAGAACGCTCGCAGCGTGAACAGGTAGACGGAGAATGCGCCGAGCCCCAGCGCAAACCCGGCAAGGGCTCGGCTGGCCAGCGCCGCGTCGGCGGCTGTGTACTCACCGTGTTGGAGTGCCAGCCCAATGAGCGGTCGACGCAATGCGAACAGTCCGAACCCGGCAGGAATGGTGAGCAGCGCAACCAGGCGGATGCCGAGGCTGGTGCGAACGATGAGCCGCTCGCGGTTCCGCTCGGTGACGGCTTGGGCCATCTCGGGCAGGAAGGTGGTGGTGATCGACATTGCCAGCAGCCCGTGGGGGAGGGTGAAGAAGACGAACGCATCGTTGTAGACCGAGCTGCTGCGTTCGCCGCTTCGGAACAGCAGGTTCTGCACGACGATGATGGCCGCCTGATTGGCGATGACGTACACGAGGGCCCAACCGCTGAGCGCCTTCAGCTTCTGCACCGCAGGGTGCTTGGTGTCGAAGCGGAACCCCATCGGTACGCCGGCGCGAGCCATGGCTGGCAGGAGTGCCAACGCCATCACGGCAATACCCGCTGTCGCCCCGACGCCCAACGTGTAGCGCAACCTGTCGTTGGCCAGCACGTCTGCCAGCTCGGCGGTTGCGTCGCCGAGCGCCGATGGAACGAGGAGGAGCGAGATGATCACGGCCAGGTTGCCGAGTGCCGGAGCCCACGCTGCAGCGAAGTATCGCTTACGGGCCTGCAACTCCGCCGACCCCACGGCGTTGAGCCCGTAGAAGAAGATCTGCACGAGGAAGAAGGCGGCGAGCATGCCGCCCACCTCGCGGTACTGGCTGGCATCGACATCGACCGACGACGTGGATGCGTAGATGCGGAAGATCCACGGGGCGGTGACAACGGCAACCACGGTGATGAGCGCGGTGACGACCAAGGCCACCGACCGCACGGCCACTTCGCCGCGGTCGTCGCCGTCGTGACGCAGGCGTGTGAACAGCGGCACCAATGTGCTGGAGAGAACGCCACCGATGAGGAGCTCGTACACCAGGTTCGGTGTGGCGTTGGCCTGGTTGTAGGCGTCGGTAACGGCGGAGCGTCCGAGCACCATGCCGAACACGACCACGCGCAGCAGCCCGGTGACGCGCGACAGTGCAGTGCCGGCGGCGACCGCGAGGTTGGAGCGCAGCAGGCTGCTCACGGGGACGTTGCGGGCCGCCCCGGCTGCTCGACCTCGCGGAGTGCTTGCCGCAGACCTTCGAGTTGGACGACGACATCGCTCACGCCGTCACCCAGCGCGTCGGCTTGATCGACCCCCACGCTCACCTCGGCGGCCAGCGCGGTGAGTTCGCCCATCCGCACGACCTGCAGCCGGAGTTGGGCGTCGGTGTCGCCACGCGTTGCCCGCAGGCGCTCGGCCGCCGCCAGTTGTGCGGCGAACGAGGCGCGAACGACATCGTCGGTGGCGTGCTGCATCTGCCGCTCGATGGATGCGACGCCGATCCGGGTGATGGCGGCATCGAGTTCGTCGCCTCGCTTGGCAACCTCCGCACAGGAGCGAACGGCGTCGTCGACCTGACGACCGATGCCCTGCAGCCGGTCGCGTAGCGGGCCGGGCTTCACGTCGCGGACGATCGCCCGGTAGCGCCGCTGCGATGAGAGTGCCGCCTGCACGTGACGTCGCCACGGCTCGCTGAGCGTGAACGGGTCGATGTCGCGTTGGATGCCGGCGGAGTCGCCTGACGACCGGCGCCGGGCCCGCCACCACACCGCAAGGCCAACCGCCACCACGGCGACGATGACGAGCGAGGGCCACACGGCGCCAAGGGTAGTGGCTGGTCAGGCGTCGACGGGGGCGATGTCGTCGGCGGTGAGGGTGGTGAGATGCTCGTCGCTGGGGTCGTGCAGGGGAGCGACCCGCATTGCCTGATGAGCGATCGCGGTCTCGAACAGGTTGCGAACGAAGCGTGCGTTGCCGAAACCTCGGGTGCGCGGCTCGGCGGCGACATAGTGGCGAACCCTGGCCAGCGCGTCGTCGGTGAGGTGGTAGCGATGCTTGTCGCCCAGTTTGAGGAAGATGCTCACGAGCTCGTCGTCGGTGTAGTCGGCGAAGTGAACGGTGCGGGTGAAGCGGCTCTTCAAGCCAGGGTTGGCGTCGATGAAGTCGGCCATCTCCTGGGGGTAACCGGCTGCCACGACGGCGAGGTCGTCGCGGTGGTCTTCCATGAACTTCACCACGGTGTCGATGGCTTCCTTGCCGAAGTCGTCGTCGCCGCCGCGGGCCAGCGCGTAGGCCTCGTCGATCAAGAGCATGCCGCCGAGCGCGGCTTCCAACGCTTGTTGGGTCTTCAGCGCCGTCTGCCCGACGAAGCCGGCGACCAGCTTGGATCGATCGGTTTCGACGAGATGGCCCTTCGACACCACACCAACTGCGTGGAGGATCTGGGCCAGCAACCGACCCACCGTGGTCTTGCCGGTGCCGG
>DMQJ01000466.1:6274-6707 GCA_003455715.1 Acidimicrobiaceae bacterium
CGTGGTCTTGCCGGTGCCGGGGTTACCGGTGAAGACCAGGTGATGGCTGGTGGCGATCACCGGAAGGCCGCGTTCCTCCCTGAGGCGCTGCACTTGGAGCAGGCTGGTGAGCCGACGGACCTCGGCCTTCACGTTGGCGAGGCCAACCAACTCGTCGAGTTCGGCGAGTAGCTCGTCGATGCTTCGCAGCGGTGGAGCAGTGACCTCCACCACCGCAGCACCAGCGACAGTCTGGCCGGTGGTGGCCACGGGAGGATGCCCGGTGGGCGGGAGGGGCGGCGCTGGGTTCGGCGCATGGGGCTGTCCGGGCCGATTGATGCCGAGGGCGTCCATGGCCCGCAGAAGTGTGTTCCGAAAGCTGTCGATGGCTTCCAACTCGGGTGCCGATGGCACGAGGTCGAGGGCTGCGGTGAGGTGTGCCAGGCGGAGCGCG
>DMQJ01000466.1:6936-7539 GCA_003455715.1 Acidimicrobiaceae bacterium
GTGAGGTGTGCCAGGCGGAGCGCGTCGGCGTAGTAGCGGTGGCACCGGCGCTGGCCGTCGCGGCTGTCGGCACGGACGAGTAGGTCGAACAACACACTGGGCGCGCCGAGCCAACTCCGACGACCGTCGAGCATTCCTCCCGCTCGCAACCGTTCGGCGGTGACGATGAGCGGCGGCTGCAACTGGGTGCCGATGGCGTCGATGAACCCGTCGAGTTCGACGTCGGCCTGGCGGCCGTCGCTGTCGATGATGGCACCCACAAGGTTGGAGGCTTCGATGAGCGCTTCCTGGCGGTGCGCCTCGGCGCCGTCGCCGCTGAGCGCGCCAAGCAACCCGCTGACCTGGTCTACGAACACCCCGACATCGGCCACCAACGCGCTCATCGGCAGGCATCGTAGGTGGTGAGCGGCGAGGGCGTCGGCCGGAGGAGCTAACCTGCGCGGCTCGTGAACCAGGTGCCCGGCCGCGCGGCCATCGCCCGACTCCTCGCACTGGCCGCCGTGGTGGGGGCAGCGGTGGGGGCGGTCTTCCACGGATTCGAGGAGTTGCTGCACCACGCCCAGCACGCACTGTGGGTCGACCTCATCGGCGAGCAGCGCAGTG
>DMQJ01000262.1 GCA_003455715.1 Acidimicrobiaceae bacterium
TGTGCCCCTCGCCCTGATGACCCCATGAGACGACGCCGTCAAGTCGTTGGTCTCGTGTGGGTCGGCCGCCACGTCGAACAGCATCGAGTCGTTCCAATGGCCGTGGTACCCGTCGTGGTAGGTCTCGAGGTACAGATGGTCGCCCCAGCGCACCGACCGTTGGCAACTCCACGCACCCTGCGACAAGACGAGGTAGTCGCGCCCGGCCTCACTTCCCGCACGCAACTCGTCGGCCACCGACACGCCGTCCCAGTCGGACGGCACCCGCAAGCCCGCGAGGCCCAGCATCGTTGCGGCGACGTCGAGGTGATAGTGCAGTCCGCCATACGCCCGCGGCGCCACACCCGGCCAGCGCAGCACCGAGGGGATGTGACACGTCGGCTCGTCGGCTGCCTGATGGTCGGCGTACACACCGAGCTCGCCGAACGCCTCGCCGTGGTCGGAGCTGATGAGCACCGCCGTGTCGTCGAGCACACCCAGGTCGGCGAGCTTGTTCAACAGCGTGCCCACCGCGTCGTCGGCGTAGCGCACCCCCACGTCGTATCCGTCGAAGATGGCCTTCACCTCACTCGGCCCCGCAAGGTTCCACGGGTGGCGCGGCGGAGGTGTGCCCCACTCGTCGGGCGTGAAGCCCCACGGCTCCTGCGCACTGTGCGGCCCGCCGAGCTCCCAGTTGCGCGCCCGCACTGCTTCGTCGTGCCACGCCGGCACTGGGTCGTCGGCGAACGGATTGCCGTAGTCCGCGGGAACGATGTAGGGGGTGTGCGGGTCCCACAGGTGCACGTGGAAGAACCAGCGGTCGGAGCGGCCTCGTCGCTCGAGCCAGTCGAGTGCGTGGGGCAGCACATCATGCGCCTGCTCGACCCCCATGTTGCGCATCAGGTTCATGGCTTCCATGAACCCGTGGTTCCACCACGAGGCCGAGTGGCGAAAGGGGAACGACGACAGCGACGCCGTGTGCCACCCGGCGTTGAAGAACTGGGTGGCCCACGAACGGCGGGCGTTGCGGCTGAAGAACCCGCGGCCCGGCCCCTCGTTGCGCGGCTCGGCCGCCGTACCGCCATGGTTGACCACACCGTTGACAATGCCGAAGCGGCCGGTGATGAGCGCCGTGCGGCTGGGAAGGCAAGGCACGTCGGAGGCATAGACCCGTTCGAAGCGCACCGCCTCTTTGGCGAGCGCGTCAATGTTGGGTGTCGTGTTGCGGTGGTACCCGTAGCAGCCCAGATGATCGGACCTGAGCGTGTCGATGTCGATGTAGAGAACGCGCACTCCTACCCCCTGCCGGGATGTTAGGCGCTCAGGCGAAACAGGCCTCGAGGAAGTCGCGTGTCGGCGGCGTGACCAACTCATCACCCGGCTCACCGAGCTGACTGTTCGCCTCCATGTGGTTGTACGGGTTGGCGTTGACCACCACCGTGGTCGCCCCGCTGGCGGCTACGGCATCCGCGTACGCGGTCGCTTCGGCGATGCGCACCGGAGTTCCGCGGGTGACCACCAACGTGTCGGGCAGGTCGTCGGGGTGGGCCAGCGCCTGCACCGTGGGCGACGCATCGGCCCGCACGTCGGGGTCGTCGGTGAAGGCATCGGTGTACAGCGCCAAGTTGTTGTACTCGTCGGCGATCTCGTACGCCGCACCATCGAGCGCCACCACGCACTGCACCTCGCTGCGTTCCACACCGAACTCGGCCAGTAGGTCGGGGTGCACGCTGACGATGGCCACCAGATGCGCTCCCGCGGAGTGGCCCATCAGCACCACACGCCCTGGGTCGATGCCGAGGTCGTCGGCATGGTCGAGCACCCACGCCACCGCTGCCGCCACGTCGTTGCCCATCACCGGCCACACCACATCTCCCGCATCGTTCACCAGCCGGTAGTTCACCGACACCAGCACCGCACCCATGTCGCCGGCCAGACGCAACTTGTTGTCGAGGGCCTGGCCAACCTTGTCGCCTCGGCGCCAACCGCCGCCATGCACCCAGATGATCACTGGACACCCGCTCGCATCCGGCCGGCGGTACACGTCGAGGCTCAACAGGTTCGGATCGTCGGCCGCCACATCGCTGCGGTACTGCTCGGTGACCGGGCCTTCCAGCTCACCGGTGCAACCTGTCGGCACGGCCGGTGCGCTGGAAGCAGGAGGCGGGGCACTGGTGGACGTTGTCTCGGCGTCGGTGGTCGCGACAAGGGTGGTCGATGAAGGAGCCGTCGCTCCATCGCCCGCACACGCGGTGGCCATCAGGCCCATTGCGCCCAGCATGCCCATCACCATCGCTCGTCGATTCATGGGCTGCACCGTACGCATCTGCTGTGAAGGAAGTGTGAGGTGCGGTCACATGAACGATGGGTCGCCGCCGATGCTGCGCCACACCAGCGCGGCGGTGCGCGTTGGCCACGCTTTGGTGAGCGGGCGACCCG
Source organism: Acidimicrobiaceae bacterium (assembly GCA_003455715.1). Taxonomy (GTDB): domain Bacteria; phylum Actinomycetota; class Acidimicrobiia; order Acidimicrobiales; family Ilumatobacteraceae; genus UBA668. The sequence continues at coordinate 2,419 of DMQJ01000262.1, forward strand.
CAAGCTGAAGGGCGTAGAGCGTGCCGGTGCACGCCGCCACCGCATAGTCGACATCGGCCTCCGGGTGAGCATGGCCCAGCTGCACCGCCCGGTGAAGGATGTGCCGCAGCCGCGCCCGGCGCGGGGCCACCACTCGCGCCCGGTACAGCTCTTTCAACTCCTCGTCGATGCCTTCCTGCAACATCGACCCCACCATGGAAACGCCGTTGGGCCGGGTGACACCGTTGAAGAATGCCGTGAGTTCGGCGACCAGGTCGTTGTACGGGTTGTCGGTGTCGGGGCGTTCGGCGGCTCGTGACATGCCGGCGATGGCAGCGGTGGCCAGGTGCGCCTTGCTGGGCCAGCGGCGATACACAGCCTGACGCGTGGTGCCCGCTTCTTCCGCCACTGCCACCAGCGACATCGCGTCGTACCCGAAGGCAGCCAGGTGTCGGCGGGCGGCCCCCAGAACGGCCGCGTCGATCTCGGGATCGCGGGGGCGACCAGCGGGCGAGTCGGGCGTTGTCACGCTGCAAGCCTAGTTGATACATTACGGTACAGATCTGTTACGTATCTACCGCGAAGTGAGTAACCACCCATGACACGCATCGCCATCGTCGGTGCCGGCTCGGTCGGCACAGCGCTCGGCACCGGGTTCGCACGCACCGGGCACGACGTCGCCTACGCAGTCCGCAACCCCGACGACACCAAGTACGCCACACTGCCCCACCGAGCCCCGTTGGCCGATGCCACACGCAACGCCGACGTCGTGGTGCTCGCAGTTCCGGCCGATGCCGTGCCCGGCACCATCCCCATGCTGTCGCTGGCGCCCGGCCAGGTGGTGATCGACGCCACCAACGCCGTCCGCACGGCAGTGCCCGGCGGCCACGCCACCATGGGCGAGTTGGTAGCAGCACTGGTGCCCGACGGCGTCGCGGTTGCCAAGGCGTTCAACACCGTCGGCGCCGAACACCTCGGCAACGGTGAAACGCCCACCGGGCGGGTGTTCCTCCCGATCGCCGGCGACGACGCTGCCGTCGACCTCGTGCTGCAACTGGCCACCGATCTCGGTTTCGAGGCCGTCTCGCTCGGCGGCCGCGATCGATTCGAGATGCTCGAAGCGCACGCCAAGCTGTGGATCCACCTGGCCTTCGGTCGCGGCTGGGGTCGCCAGTTCGCATTCACGGTGATTCGCCCATAAGGGGGCCGGAGCCGTCGGCAGGCCGCGGCGCAGCACTCCCCTTCGGCCCAATCGTTGGCGGCTCACTACGGTGACGCCATGCGTACCGGACATTGCCTGTGTGGTGCGGTCACCTTCGAACTCGCGGGCGACCTCATTGCCACCGCCATCTGCCATTGCGACCACTGCCAACGGCAGAGCGGTGGCGCCTTCTCGGTGAACCTTGTCGCCCACGAGTCGCAGCTCACGGTGAACGGTGAACTACGCACCTACGAAGAGCGCGGCGAGAACAACGACGACGTGTACGTGCGCCGCAAGTTCTGCCCGTCGTGCGGCTCACCGATCGTCAGCGAGTTGGCCAAGACCCCGGGCGTCATCGCCGTGAAGGCAGGCGTGCTCGACGACAAGTCGGCCGTCGCCCCCAACGTGCAGGTCTGGTGTGTCGACAAGCAGCCGTGGGTCGACCTACCCGGAATGGCCGTTTCGCTCGACCGCGAGTAGCGGGGGCCCTCAGGTCTCGGGGATGAGACCGGCCACTCGAAGCTCAAGTTCGACGACGAACCTCGCCACCGAGTCGGACAGGTCGACGCCGGTCGAGTCGGCGATGCGGCGCAGTCGGTAACGCAGCGTGTTGGGGTGGACGAACAACTGCTCGGCCGCCACCGCAACCGCTCCGAAGGCCGACAAGTAGGCAGCGACCGTGGCGACATAGTCGGTGTGGTGCTCGTGATCGTGTGCGACCAGCCGGTCGAGGAGTCCGGCCCGCAAGCGATCGTCGGCAAGCACGGTCGAACTCAGGCGGTCCATCACTACGCTCGGGCGAACCTCGTCGATGTGCGCCACTGCCGAAGCGGCACGCCGTTGCACGGCTGCAAGCACTGCGTCGGCTTCTTCTCTGCTCCGCATCACTTGCCGACTGTCGACGACGGTGCCACCGATGCCGGCACGTACGGTGCGGTGAACCGATCGGCTGGCCCGTTCGACGATGTCCTCCACCACCGGCCGCCGACGCGCACCCGGGCCCGCCCCCACCTCCCCGAGCAACGCGTACACGCGCCGGCCAAGCATCGCCGTCGACGCCATTCGTCGATTCGACTCCAAGTGGAGCGTCACGACATCGGCGAGGCGTTCCGTCACCTGGACATCGGAGAGATCGTCGTCGACCGCGTCGGCTTCGAACGCGACCACCGTGATCTGATCCGCCCGTTCGATTCCGAGGGCCGCGGCAGCAGTGGCGAACGGCACTCTTCCTTCCAGGACAGAGCACACAAGTTCGCTCCGGCGGTGACGCTGCACGTCGACCGCTGCTGCGTGACGCAACAGATGCAGCGCTGCGACCCGGGCTGCCTCGGAGAGCGCCCGTTCGTCAGACTCGGAGAACGCAGACTCGCCCTCCACCACCCAGATGGTGCCGAGCACCTCCGCGCCGGCACGAACGGCAACGGCGAGCCGGGATCGCGAGCCACTCGGAGGGTGCGCTCGCACGCGGTACACGCCGTCGGCCTGCCACACCTTGCGATACAGCTCGTGCGTTTCCGCCTTCACCTCGTCGGGAACGCGTCGCCCGACGATCGAGTCGAGTCGAACCTGATCGACGGGCTGGCCGAGGTTCGAGTGGGCGAGCACTTGCAGTCGGCGATCCTCGATGGTGGTAGCACCGCCCACGGCTCCGGCGATGGCGTTGGCGAGGGCGAACAGATCGCCGAGGGGTGCCGGGTCGGCGGTGTCGCCCGCCACTCCACCCGCGTAGGCCACCCACGCCGTTCGCACCAACGTGTAGAGCTGACCCCACCCAACGTGGGCCCCGGTGCGCAGCAGCGTGAGTCCCGACGACGTGGCGCGTCGGCGCAGCGGCTCGGGCAGCGCGTCGGGCCAGCGCAGCACCAGCGCTGTCGCTCCAGCCTCGGCCAGGCGGTCGATGAGTGCAACCGTTGCAGGGTCGTCGGCGTGGACACCAACCCCGAGCACCAGGTCGCCCGGATGCACATCGATGTCGGCACGCCGGTCGCCGATGACCGGCTCTCCCACCGCCACGCCAAGTCCGTGCGGCGCGACCTCGACCTCCATGATGGCCCCCGACAGCGCATCGAGCAGGCTCGCCAGCGAGGTGGTCACTCTGCCAGTTTCCCCGACCAAGCCGTGGTGGTGATTATCCGTTCGCGACATACAACTCCACCGGCGCTGTGCGATTGCCACAGCTACCGGGGCGTACGGTAGTCGGTTCATGGCCGACATGACCGTGGACGACGTCGCCGCTGGGCTCGACCGCACGCTCGATCGGTTCCTCGCGGCAGTGGACACCGAGGCTCCTGCAGTGTTGTTGCAGGTCGAGTGCCCTTCTGCGGGACTGCAGTGGCGTGGGGCCAAGGGCCTGCGGCAACGCAATGGCGCTCCGGCCTTGCCCACCGACTGCTTCCGCATTGCCAGCATCGCGAAGACGTTCACTGCCGCCACCGTGTTGCGGCTCGTCCGCGATGGCGCCCTCGACCTCGACGATCCGGTGGAGGCGCACCTTCCGCCATCGCTCCGATCGCTCGTGCAGCAGGCCATCGCGCCCTCCGATCGTGCGCTCATCACCATCGACCGACTCCTCCGCCATCAGTCGGGCCTCCACGACTTCGGGCGCGACCCCGAGTACGCAAGGCGGGTCGGTCGAGAGCCACTCCATGTGTGGTCCGCGGAGGAACTGGTGGAGCTTTCCATGCGGGGCGGACCACTGGTGGCACGACCGGGTGAACGATTCCACTACAGCGACACCGGCTACACGCTGCTGGCCGGAGCCGTCGAGCAGGTGTCGGGACGACCGCTTCCCGATGCCTATCGGACGCTCCTGCCACTCGACCGCATCGGTCTCCAACACACATGGCTAGAAGGCCGCGAGGAGCCTCCGAGCCACGCTCCTGTGCGGCTGCACCAGCACCTCAACGGCCACGACATGTTCGACCTGCACCCCTCCTGCGACACGTCCGGCGGCGGGGGACTCGTGTCGACCACCAACGACCTGGTGCGCTTCGTCCGCGCCCTCATGCATGGCGACATCGTTCCCCACGATCAGCTCGGCGAGATGCTTCGCGCCGACCAGCCCACCGACCTCGGAGAACTCGGCGCCTTCGCCGGCCAAGGCATCTTCCGTACACCCGTGAACGTGCGCAACCGGGCAGGCGAACCCACGGGCGACGTCGTCGACCGCTTCGGCCACGAAGGCTTCTGGGGCGTGTGGATGCATCACTACCCTGCCCTCGATCTCACCGTTGCCGGCACGCATACGGGGGTACCCATCAGCGACGAGGCCAGGCGGCAACTTCTTGAAGCTCCGGTGCACCTCGTGGCACGCCTGCGCTGACACCTCACGACGAAGCGCCCGCCCACGTGCGCCAATCAGCTCCGCCGCGCGGCCTCCGCGACCACATCGGCCATCGCCTCAGCAGCACGCTCGGCAATGTCGTCGATCGATGCCTCGTCCATCACTGTGCTCACCACGAGCATGCCTCGCGACGCGAAGTACAGGCCGTGGTTCATGCCCGCAAGGTGGAACGCGCGCATCAGTTGGTGATCGTCTCGCAGCAGGTTCGCCGGTGGGGCGGTCGGCAGGAAGTAGACGTTCAACAACGAACCGACCCGCCGAGCGCTGAAGGGCAGGCCGAGGTTTCGCGCCGACGCAGCCAGATGATCGGCAAGCCTCCCGCCGAGGGCATCGAGCCGAGCGATCTGCTCTGCTGACAGATGGCGAACCGACGCCGCTCCTGCAGCCATGGTGACCGGATTGCCGTTGAACGTGCCCGAGTGGAAGATGCGGCTGCGACGAGGGTCGAGCCACGACATCACGTCTGCCCGCCCCCCGAGCGCGCCCACCGGGAACCCACCTCCGATCAGCTTGCCCAACATCGTGAGATCGGGCTCCACCCCGAGCGCCTCCTGGGCACCCCCTACCCCCAGGCGAAAGGCAATCACCTCGTCGATCACGAACAGTGCACCGGCTCTGCGCGCCGCAGCCTGCACGCGTTGGAAGAACTCCGGAGGCGCCGTCACCACGCCACCTGCGCCCATGACCGGCTCGAGGAACACGGCGGCCACGCGGTGCCCGTGCTCGTCGAGCACCTTCTCGAACGACTCGGCGTTGCCATACTCGGCGAGCAACGTGTGATCGTTGCCTGGCACAGCGAGACGGCCGTCGAACGACCCGTGCTCGAACAACTCGTGCGAGCCGTGATAGCCGAACCTGGCCATCAGGATGTCGGGGCGGCCAGTTGCCACGCGGGCAACGACCGCTGCGAGCATGCCCGCTTCCGTTCCGGAGTTGCAGAAGCGAATGTGTTCGATCGACCGCACCCTGTCGACCAGCAGTTCGGCGAGGTCGATCTGGCCCGGGTTACGCGCAGGCCACGCGGTGCCACCGAGAATGGCGGCGGTAGCAGCCTCGACGATAGGCGGATAGGCGTGGCCGTGCACCAGCGCCGTGTAGTTGCCTGCCAGATCCCAGTAGCAGCGTCCGTCGACATCCCACACCTGGGCACCGCGACCGTGGGTGAGGGTGAGCGGATACGGCAGGTGATAGCCCGCTGCTCGGGTGTCGCCCGCCGGCATCACCCGCTCGGCGCGGGGCCCGATCGATGCAGACCCAGGGGTGAGGTCGCGGTAACGCTGCTCGACGGAGGACGGTGTTGCCATTGGATCGGACGATACGGAGTGGTCGATTGGCCGAGTCGCCCATGCTGACGGCGCGGCCTTGTGCGGCGGCGCAACGCCAGGCGCGAGATGATGTCAGCCACCAACCCTCGCCGCCGCTGCAGGAGTTCACCGTGCCTCATCCGAACACTCCCCAGGCACCCCGACCGGACGAGGTCGCAGTTCGAGTCGGGCCGCCACCGCTCGCCCACTCGATCGTCGATGTCATCGGCAACACACCACTGGTGGAACTGCATCGCGTGGTGGCGATGCTGGGCCTCGACGGCCGCATTCTCGCCAAGCTCGAGCACCTCCAGCCCGGCCTCTCGAAGAAGAGTCGAGTCGCCAGGGAGATGGTGCTCACTGCTCGCGCCGAAGGGCTGCTCCACGACGGTCAGCCCGTGGTCGAACTCACCAGCGGCAACACGGGCACCGGGCTGGCCATCGCCTGCGGGGCGCTCGGCCACCCGTTCATCGCTGTCATGTCGAAGGGCAACACCGTGGAGCGAGCGCGCATGATGGCCGCACTCGGAGCGGAAGTTGTCCTGGTGGATCAGGCGCCGGGTTCCAGGCCTGGAGAGGTCAGCGGCGACGACCTCGATCTGGTGGAGCACGAAGCGCAGCAGATCACCGCCAGCCGCGGCGCGTTCCGGGCCGACCAGTTTCGACTTGCTTCGTCGGCGCTCGCCCACGAACGCGGTACAGCCGAAGAACTCTGGGTGCAGTCGGAGGGCACCATCGACGTGTTCGTCGACTTCGTGGGAAGCGGTGGGTCCTTCGGCGGAATCACCCGCGGTCTGCGTGCGCACAACCCGTCGGTGCGCAGTTACGTCGTGGAACCGGTTGGCGCTGCCGTGCTCGCAGGGCAGCGCGTCACCAACCCCAATCACCCGATTCAGGGCGGTGGCTACTGCCGCACCGACCTGCCGCTGCTCGACGGTGCCGACGCAACCGGGTGGATCCAAGTGGATGGCGCCGAGGCCACCGAGTACGCCCGCCTGTTGGCGCGAGCGGAGGGAATCTTCGGCGGCTTCTCGGCGGGGGCCAATCTCGCAGCCGCCGTGAAGGTGCTGCGTGGTCAAGAGCGTGGCGCCACCGTGGCCATGCTTGTGTGCGACAGCGGCCTCAAGTACCTCAGCACCGACCTCGTGCCCCTCGACCCCACCAACGAAGCGAGCCAGCAATGAACCCCGATCCGTCCTCGCCCATGCGCGTCGAACACGATGCGTTCGGCGAGGTGCTCGTTCCCGCCGACGCCCTGTGGGGTGCGAACACCCAACGGGCCGTCGACGCCTTCGCCGTGTCGGGCATCCGCACCAGCGATCGTCCCGACCTCGTGGTTGCACTCGCACAGGTGAAGGTCGCCGCTGCCCGCGCCAATCTCGCCTGTGGTGTGCTGTCGGCCGAGCACGCCCAACTCATCGACGACGCCGGATCGCAGATCGCGGCGGGCCAGCACCACCACCACTTCCCAATCGACATCGTGCAGGGCGGCGGCGGCACGGCCACCAACCTCAACATGAACGAGGTGATCGCCAACCTGGCAAGCCGTCGCGTCGGTGAGCCCCTCGGTAGCCACCGGCCTCTCCATCCGATCGACCACGTCAACCGATCGCAGTCAACCAACGACGTGTATCCCACTGCGCTCTCCCTGGCGGTGCGGATGGCGGGCGCTCGCAC
>DMQJ01000259.1:0-237 GCA_003455715.1 Acidimicrobiaceae bacterium
AGCGGGCCGCGCAGATAGCTCATGGCCCAGCGCGTGGTGAACACTTCCGGCTTGTCCTTGCCTGCGCGACGCAGCACGAACTCACGCTTGCCCAAGCCACTGATGGTGTCGCCCACGGCCGCGACGTCGACGCCACCGGTGGCCGCGCTCATGCCGTCGAGCAGGCGCTGCTTGTCGCGGTCCGTCTGCAACCGCCCGATCATCCAGGTGCCCGCGTTCGACAGCGCCTTGTAGTCG
>DMQJ01000259.1:451-9526 GCA_003455715.1 Acidimicrobiaceae bacterium
GCTCTTCCGATCTCTTGTAGTCGACGTCGACGGGGTTCTGCGTGCTCAGCACCACGCCCACGCCGAACGCACGGGCCTGCTTCATCAGCGTCATGATGGGCTTCTTGGTGGGCGGCGCTGCCGTCGGGGGTAGGTAACCCGCCACCTCATCCATGTAGAGCAGCGCGCGCAGATCGGTGGTGCCGCTCTGCTTGCGCATCCAGGTGACCAGCTTGCTGAGCACCAGGGTGGTGACGAACTGGCGCTCCTGATCGCTGAGGTGGGCGGTCGTGACGATGGCGCAGCGCGGCCGACCGTCGGGGCCGCGCAGCATGGCATCGATGTCGAGCGCCGGGCCGGCCATCCAGGCGGCGAACGACGGCGAGGCAAGCAACCCGTTGAGCTGCAGGGCAAAGGCCTGGCGATCTTTCGGGGGGAAGAACTGATCGAGCTCGAACACGCCGAGTTTGCGGATGGGCGGGTTCATCACCATGCCCACGAGCGTGGGGAGATCGAGCCCGCGGTTGGCGTTCCATTCGTGTGCGATGAGGTTGCTGAGGAGAATGTGTTCGCGGCTCGACAGGGGATCGGCTTCGATGCCCACCAGTTCCAGCAGGCCGCTGACGTAGCCCTCGATCTCGTCGCCGACGATCTCGGGGTCGGCACCCACGCCTGGCGCATTCAGCGAGCCGACGATGTTGAGGCTCACCCCGCCGGTGGAACCCGGCGTGTAGATGGTGAACTCGGTGGCAGCACGCAGCGCTGCGATGCGCTCGGGGCCCACCCCCCACTTGCCGAGGCCGCCGCTCCACAGGGCGGCCTGGGCGGCGGCGAACTCGGGCACCGTCTGCCCGGCCTTTGATGCATCGCCCTCGTTCACCCACGGTTCGAAGTCGGTCGGGGCGAGTGCCGGGAAGGTGAGGCACAGGTTGGTGAGGTCGCCCTTCGGGTCGATGAGCAGGGTGGGCACACCGGCGGCCAGGGCCTCCTCGATGAGGACGATGCCGAGGCCGGTCTTGCCCGAGCCGGTCATACCCACGATGACCCCATGGGTGGTGAAGTCGCCGCTGGGCAGCAGCACGTTCTGGTCGGTGCGCTCGTGGGAGGCCGGGTCGATCAGCCCGCCGAGGAAGAGATCAGCCATGCGCCGAACCTAGCCGCGCCGTGCCCCGTGCCGCACTGGGTACTGCCCAACCTCGTCTAGGCAATCACTACTCAGGCGGCCGTGACGATCACTCTGCACGATGACGACATGCGATCAGCCCGTCTGCTGTGTGTATCCGGTGTTCTTGGCCTCCTCTCCCTCGGCGCGACGCAGGGTGCCCGAGCCGCCGCCGACCCCGACATCTACGCCTTTGGTGCTGCCAGCGGGGTGAGCATCGCTAATGGGGGTTCGTTCGGCATGGGGACGACAACCGTGGGGGTCCCGTTCGTGCAGACGATTGTGGTGGGCAACACCACAGGGACGCTGGCCATCAGCGGCGTCGACATGCCGGCGGGCTTCACCTTGACGCAGGCGCCGCCAGCCACTGTCGAGGGCGGTGCTTCGCACGGCATGAACGTGCGGTGCGACGCTGCGGCCGTCGGCACCTTCTCGGGAGAACTGGTGATCCATAGCGATGATCCCGACGAACCCGACTTTGTGATCAACCTGTCGTGCACGGTGCAGGCAGCAGGGGCGGCCTCGATTCGCCTGGTCACCAACACCAACCTTTCCATCGCCGACGGAGGCTCCATCACGTTGCCGCCCGGCGACGGTGTTTTGGTGCGGGTGTACAACGACGAAGGCTCCACGGGTCCGCTGATTCTCGACATCCCCAACATGGCCCCTGCCGGCGCAGTTGTCGGGACGCCGCTTCCCGACGACGTGGTGAGTGCGGGTGGTGCGTCCGTCTACATCAACGTGCGGTGCGCAACCACGCTCAACAGCTCGGGGGTTCCTGTCACAGGGACATACACCGTGACACTCGGCAACAACGTCGCCGGCTCGGAGAATCCCTACACATTCACGCTCAACTGCACCGACGAGGTGCCGCCGGTGACCGATCCGCCGGTGACTGATCCGCCGGCCACGAATCCGCCCGTCACGAATCCGCCGGTCACGAATCCGCCGGTGACGCAGCCGGGGGCGGGGGCTGGTGGGCCCGACCGAGGGCTTCCCTCCACTGGCGGTTCGGCCGTACTGGCGTGGGTGGCGCTCGGCGGCGTCGTGTGGGGTGTGTTCGCCCTCTGGTTGAGCAGGCGTCCGGCTCAGCGGAACGTGACCCGGTAGCTGCAGCGCTGGCCGCCGTCGAGCAGGTGCTGCTCGCGCTGCACCGCAACCTCGGGGCCGAGCGCCTGCTCGAACAGCGAGAGTTCCGCACTGCACAGGCTGCCGCAGCTCCCTGCGGCACCTTGGATGGGGCAGTGGTGCTCCACCAGGTCGATGTGGTCGTCGGCTTCCACGGCTTCGGCCAGGTAGCCCTCGGCGTTGCGCAGTTCGGCCAAGCGGTGCACCCGCTCGGCCGGGTCGTCGGTGCCCGCTAGCGCAGTTCGGTAGGCGGCCAACTGTCGGTCGGCGCGGGTGCGCACCACCTTCTCCAGCGCCTCGTCGCCCAGCGCGGACCTGATGCTCTCGATGAGATCGACGGTGAGATCGGCGTGACGGTCGGCGAACAGTGGGGCGGCAGAGGCGCTCAGACGCCAGTGCACGGGTGGGCGTCCGCGGCCGGCGGTGGGCATCGTGACCCGCTCGACGAGGTCGCTCGCCTCGAGCGACTCCAGGTGCTGGCGAATCGCCGTGTCGGTGAGCCCGAACTCGGCGGCGAGCTCGGGCGCAGTGGCCGTGTCGGCGCGCTTGAGCCGCTCGATGATGCGCCGCTTGGCGCCCGAGAGATCGGCCAGGGTGTCGGACACGCACGCCAGCCTACCCATTACCGAAGTCGAACTTGTGATATTCGGCAGCGCCCCTGCGGACGGGAGCGCGCAATCCGGCCCGCAAGTTGACAAAATGTCAAACATGACCGTCTCGACCACCGGCACCGACCCGATCGCCCACGCACTGGAGAACCAGTTCGGTCTTGCCGACCGGGTTGTCGACGAGGCGTCGCTCGCCAACAGCGTCGCCCGCTTCCGTGAGCGCGGCATCGTCCTGCCGACCTTCGCTCAACTGGCCGACCCCTCCGGCATCGACCAGGCCCTCGTGGGCGACGCCGACAAGAACGGCCCCGACGCCCGCAACCTGTGGCGCGTGCACTGGTACAACGACCTGGCCGGCAGCCGGGTGGGGGTGCCCGATCACGTGGTGCTGCCCTCGTCGATCACGGGGGTCGAGAGCCCCATCATCGTCGTGTTCGGCGACCGCTTCCCCATGATCACGGCGCACAAGGTGCTCGCCGCGTACGCCTGCTTGGCGCCCCGCGTAGTGACCGGCCAGTTCGACCCGACCCGTCACCGCGCCATCTGGCCCAGCACCGGCAACTACGCCCGCGGCGGCATCGCCATCTCGCGCATCATGGCGTCGCGCGGGGTGGCCATCCTGCCAGCAGGCATGAGCCAGGAGCGGTTCGACTGGCTCGACCGCTGGTGCGAGAACCCGGCCGCCGATGTCATCCGCACGGTCGGCACCGAGAGCAACGTGAAGGAGATCTACGACGCATGTAACGAACTGGCGAAGGACCCCGGCAACTTCATCCTCAATCAGTTCTGCGAGTTCGGAAACCACCTCGGCCACTTCGAAGTCACGGGCCGCGCCCTGTCGCACGTGTTCGAGCATGTGCGGGCGTCGAGCGGGCGCGACCTGCGCCTCGCCGCCTTCACCAGTGCTACCGGCTCGGCCGGCACCATCGCTGCGGGCGACCGCTTGAAGCGAGACCACGGCACCCGCATCGTTGCGGTTGAAGCGCTCGAGTGCCCCACCATGCTCGAGAACGGCTTCGGCGAGCACAACATCCAGGGCATCGGCGACAAGCACATCCCGCTCATCCACAACGTGATGAACACCGACGTGGTGGTGGCCGTCAGCGACCGCAGCACCGACCAGCTCTACGCGATGTTCAACAGCGACGACGGGCTGGGCTTTCTCGCCGACCGGCGGGGAGTGCCCCAGCGAGTGCTGGCCACGCTGCAACACTTCGGCCTGTCGGCCATCTGCAACGTGCTGGCCGCCATCAGCACCGCGAAGGAGCTGGGCCTCGGCGCCGATGACGCCATCGTTACGGTGGCCACCGACGGCGCAGCGCTGTACCCCAGCGAGTACACCAAGATCACGGCACGCGACTTCGGCGGCGGGTTCACCAACCTCGACGCTGCGCAGGTGTGGGGCGAGCACCTCGCCAACGTCACCACGGCCCACACACTCGAGCTCACCGAGCGCGACAAGAACCGCATCTTCAACCTCGGCTACTACACCTGGGTCGAGCAGCAGGGCACGCCGTTCGAGCTGTTCGAGGCCCGCCGCCACCAGAGCTTCTGGGAAGACCTGCGCCGCCTGCTCCCGGTGTGGGACGACATGATCGGCGAGTTCAACTCGCGGGTCGCGGCCGGGGCCTGAGGCGAACCCACCATGATCGAGCGCCCGCTCGTGGCTGGTTGGAGCTGCGCAGTGTGCGGCGCGTCGGTCGACATTGCCGAGCCGTTCTCGTGGGCGTGCCCGCGGGCGGCTGGGGGAGGGCATCATGCGCTGCAACTGGTGCAGTCGATCTCGCCATTGCGGTCGTCGGGGGAGGCCAACCCGTTCCTCGCCTTCCGCCGCTACCTCGCCGTGGATGCCTTCATGGGGGCGCACGGGCTCACCGACTTGGCGCGGGCCGCGTTGGTCGCGGAATCCGACTCGCTGGTCGCGGCGGTGGCAGGCACCGGGTTCGTCACCACGCCGTTCGAGCGAGCGGATGCACTCAGCGACGCGCTCGGCTTCTCGGCCGATGGCGGGGTGTGGGTGAAGGACGAGACGCACAACGTGGCGGGCAGCCACAAGGCTCGTCACCTGTTCACGATCTTGCTGCACCTTCGAGCGGCCGAGCAGATGGGCCTGGCGCCGTGGCTGCAGAACGGCACGGGTCGGCCCCCGCTGGCGATTGCTTCGTGTGGCAATGCGGCGCTGGCCGCCGCGACGTTGGCGGCATCGGTGAGCTGGCCCATTCAGGTGTTCGTGCCACCAACGGCCAGCCCTTCGGTCACCGACCGGCTCCGCCAGTTGGAGGCGCACGTCGTCACCTGCCCCCGTGTGCCCTCCGACCCGCCGGGCGACCCCTGCGTGCATCGCTTCCGCGAGGCGGTGGCCGCAGGCGCGGTGCCGTTCAGCGTGCAGGGCACGGAGAACGCGTGGTGTCTCGATGGCGGGCGCACCATCGGCTGGGAGATGGCGCGGCACATGGAGGAGCACATCGAAGGGCCACCCTTCGACCGCCTGTTCGTGCAGGTGGGTGGCGGCGCGTTCGCCGCGAGTGTGATGGCGGGGTTCCGCATGAGTGGCATCACCCCTCGCCTCCACGCCGTACAGACCGAAGCATGTGCGCCATTGGCTCGGGCATGGTCGTCGATGCACGAGCGCCAACTCGGCAAAGCCGACACCGGATCGCACTGGGATGAGTGCATGTGGGCCTGGGAACACGTGGGGGCGTCGGCCGCTGACGGCATTCTCGACGACGAGACCTACGACTGGCTTCCCGTGGTGAGCGCGATGGCCGACGGGCATGGTTCGCCCGTGGTCGTGGACGAAGCCGACGTGCTGGAGGCCAACGAAACCGGGTGCCGCACCACGGGCATCGACGCCAGCCACACGGGCACCGCCGGGCTTGCCGGGCTGGTGGCCCTGCGCCGTGAAGGCCCCGACCAGGTGCAGCCCGACGAACGCGTGGCGGTGGTGTTCTCCGGCGTGCGACGATGACGGCGTGAGCACGTCGTCGCGTGACGGGCGCAAGCCGCCCGGCATCAGTTGGGAGAGTTGGGTCGACCAGCAGATCCGCGAAGGTCGCGAACGAGGCGAGTTCGACAACCTGCCGGGCAAAGGCAAACCGCTGCCCGGCTTGGGCGAGTTCCGCGACGAGGACTGGTGGGTGAAGGCCAAGATGCGGGCCGAACGGCTCAGCTACTTGCCACCCACCCTGCGCATCCGCAAGGAGGCGGAGGAAGCCCGCGAGGCCATTGCCGCAGCAACTCGCGAGGAGGTCGTCAGGGCCATCCTCGCCGACATCAACTCGCGCATCCGCGACATCAACCGTCGGGGCGCCGAGGGGCCGCCGAGCACGCTGATGCCCCTCGATGAGGCGGCCGTCCTCGAAGCGTGGCGCAGGGCACGATCGTCAGGCGACGGGTCAGCCGACTGACAGCTTGGCGGCCACTGCCTCCACCACGTTCCACGCTCGGCTTGAGGCCGGCACCTTCCACCGCTTCTCCACCCACCCGTTGAACCCTCCCTGCATCCGGCCACCTCGAGGGAAGGCGAAGCACACCACCGTCGGGTCGATGTGGCCAACGACCACCCCATGCTGCTCGGTGAGTTCCGTGGTGTCGGGGTTCGCCGGAGGCCGACCGAGGAAGGTGGCCTCGAGCTGAAACGCGTCGTGATCGAGATGGGCGAACGGGCGGCGAGCCACTAGGTCGATCACCTCGCCAGGCGTGCGCAGCATCACGTCGACGGCCCTCAGCCCATGGGCCTCCATGGCGGTCTGCATGCGCTGCGCAACCGTGTCTCGATCGTCGTCGTCGGTGAGGAAGATGTTGCCGGTGTGAAGGTGCCACGACACGCCGCGGCACCCGGCGGCGGTGAGCACCTCGGCGAGGGTCTGCATGCGGATGCGGTTGTGTGGCGACCCGTTGATGGCCCGGATGAATGCCACCCACCGCTGTTCCATCCCCCTAGTTCACCACGCCCGACATCGACCCGCTGAGGCATCGGCGACGAGACGGGCTGGGCGCCGGGCAGACTGGGGAGATCATGAGTGCGTCCGCCGGGCTCGCCGGCCTCCTCCCGCCCGCGGGTTCCGACCCGGCGGAGGTCGTGGATGCCTTCGCCAGCTGGGCAAGTGCGGGTGGGCGTCCGCTGTACGCCCACCAGGAGGACGCCGCGCTGGCCCTGGCAGCTGGAGATCATGTGGTGCTCGCCACGCCCACCGGTTCGGGGAAGAGCATGGCGGCAATCGCGGGCATTGTGCTCGCCCTCAACGCCGGCCGCCGCGCCGTGTGGACCGCTCCGATCAAGGCGCTGGTGGCCGAGAAGTTCTTCGACCTCGTTGATCTGTTGGGTGCCGAACAGGTGGGGCTGGCAACGGGCGACGCGGCGATCAACAGCGACGCCCCGGTGCTGGTGTGCACGGCGGAGGTGTTGGCCAACCACGCGCTCTCCACCGGAGCGGCAAGCGACTTCGGGTTCGCCTGCCTCGACGAGTTCCACTACTACGGTGAGCGTGATCGCGGGTGGGCATGGCAGGTGCCATTGCTGGAACTCACCCGCTGCCAGTTTCTGCTGGCGTCGGCAACCCTCGGCGACATGAACTCCATCAGCGGCGATCTGCGCGAGCGCAGCGGGCGGGCCGTCACCCAGATCGCGAGCGTGCACCGGCCCACCCCGCTGTACCACCAGTGGCGCATGACCTCCGTCGCCGACAGCGTGCTCGACGCGGTGAGCGATGGCCTCAGCCCGGTGTATGTGGTGCACGCCACGCAGGCGGCTGCCATTGAACGAGCGCAGAGCCTGGTGAGCCTGAAAGTGACCACACGCGAGCAGCGCGAAGCCATTGCCGCGGCACTCGGCAAGGTGCGCATGGCCAAGGGGTTCGGCGACACGCTCGACCGACTGTTGCGCAACGGCGTGGGCGTGCACCACGCGGGCATGCTGCCCCGCTACCGCAGGCTGGTCGAGCGGCTGGCGGGGGAGGGCCTGCTGCCTGTCATCTGCGGCACCGACACCCTCGGCGTGGGCGTCAACATCCCCATCCGCACGGTGCTGCTCACCGCGCTCACCAAGTTCGACGGCAACAAGGTGCGTGTGTTCACGGCCCGTGAGTTCCACCAACTTGGCGGACGTGCCGGGCGCCCCGGCTTCGACCCCGATGGTCACGTGTGGGCACAGGCGCCCGACCACGTCATCGACAACGCCAAGGCGCTCAGCCGCGCCGGCGACGACCCCAAGGCCCGACGCAAGGCCACGAAGGCCAAGGCGCCGGAGGGTTTCGTGCACTACGACGAGGCCACGTTCCAACGACTCATTGCGGCCAGCCCCGAGGCGTTGGTGTCGCGCTTCGCCGTCAGTCCCGACCTGGTCGCCAGCGTGCTGTCGCGCCCCGACGGACCCGCAGCGTTGAAGCACCTGCTGCGCACCAACCACGACGCCCCGGCGAAGCGTCGCCAGCACACCAAGCGCGCCATCGCCATCTACCGCAGCCTGGAGGCCGCAGGGGTGGCCGAACGGTTGCGCGACGAACATGGTCGCTGCGCCGGGGTGCGGGTGGGGTCGCTCGGGGAGGGCGACGACGACCGCTTCCTCCGCTTCTCCTCGCCACTCATGCCGTTCGCGATCGAGGTGGTGGCCACCCTGCAGCACGACGACCCGACCTACCCGCTCGATCTGGTCAGCGTGGTGGAGGCCGTGGTCGACGACCCGCGTCAGGTGCTCTATGCCCAGCAGAACGCGGCGAAGGCGGCGGCGGTGGCGGCGATGAAGGCCGAGGGCGTGCCGTACGAGGAACGGATGGAACGGCTCGACGGGGTCACGTGGCCGCAGCCGCAGAAGGAGCTGCTCGATGCCTGCTTCGACACCTACCGAACCCAGCACCCGTGGATCGTCGCCAGCTCGGGCATGAATGCTCCGTCGCCGAAGAGCATCGTGCGCGAGATGCTAGAGAGCGGCGACACGTTCCCCACGTTCGTTCGCCGGTACCGACTCGACCGCAGCGAGGGCCTGGTGCTGCGTTACCTCACCGATGTGTGGCGCACGCTCGACAGGTCGTTTCCCGACGACGTGTACACCGACGAGGTGGAGGACGTGGTGGAGTGGCTGGGTGCGCTCATCCGCGCCACCGACGCCACCCTGCTCGACGAGTGGACTCGGCTCGCGGGGCAGCCGGTGCACGACCATGAAATGCCCGGGGCCCCCGCCGTTCAAGGTGGGCCTCCGCC
>DMQJ01000068.1:0-593 GCA_003455715.1 Acidimicrobiaceae bacterium
AGGTGCGCAGGTCGAGCAGTTGCACGTGCTGGTGATGGCGACGGGTGAGCTCCAGCGCGGCCCGGACACCGCTGGCGCCGCAGGCGCGGTTGCCGTCCAACCCCTCCCACCGGGCATGCACGATGTCGTCGGCGGTGGCCCGATCGAGGCGCTGCGCCTCCGTCTGTTGGTGGTAGTGGCTGAGGTCGGTCGACACCACCACGAGGGTGCGTGGCGCACTCCACCACGGGCCGAGCAGGTCGGCGATGGACACCGTGTCGGCCCCACCCGCGATCACCGGCAACAGCCGCCACCCGGGCGCCAGCACGCGCTGGAGGAACGGCAGGTGCACCTCCAGGCTGTGCTCGCGGGCGTGGGCCCGGTCGTCGACCACGGCGCCTCGATGCACGAGCAGATCGGTGCTGGCCATCAGGTCGACCTCGATGTTGCCGAGTGGGGTCGCCCACTCGTCCGCGCTGCACAGTGCAAGCCCATGCACCGGCGCCCGGTGCGGTACGCCCACCAACACCACCCGGTCGAACGCGTCGCGCCACGGCACGAGTTGGGCGTACGCGTGCCCGGCGGTGGGGCCGGAGTACACGTACCCCGCGTGC
>DMQJ01000068.1:783-1141 GCA_003455715.1 Acidimicrobiaceae bacterium
CCGGAGTACACGTACCCCGCGTGCGGCGCGATGACGGCCACGGGTGGAGCGTCGGCCGATGGCGGCGGACCGGCGTCGCGCACGAAACCATCCACCATCGCCGCCAGCGTGGCCGGGTGATCGGGGTAGAAGGTTCCGGCCACTGCGGCCGGTCGGACACGTGTCATGGGCGCGCCTCTTTCACACTCAGCCGAACTGGCCGCCGACGCTGCCCCCACTCGCCGGGTGGCCCGTCGAACACACCTGCCACCTGCGTGCCGCACGATGTGCATCGTCCGCGGCCGTCGAGCCGGTACGCCACCATGCGATACCAGTCGCGCACCACCACCTCGGCGCCGCAGCCGGGGCACAGGGTGGT
>DMQJ01000068.1:1388-7118 GCA_003455715.1 Acidimicrobiaceae bacterium
GGTGGTGCCGCCTTCGGTGTCGTGCACATTGCCCGTGTAGACATAGCGCAGCCCGTTGCCCATGGCGATGCGACGGGCCCGGCGCAGGGTGGCGGGGGGCGTGGGTGGCACGTCGAGCATCTTGAAGTCGGGGTGGAACGCGGTGAAGTGCAGGGGCACGTCGGCGCCAAGGTGGTCCACCAGCCAACGGCTCATCTCGTCGAGCTCTGCGTCGCTGTCGTTGTGGCCGGGGATGAGCAGCGTGGTGATCTCCACCCACACGCCGTTGCCGTGCAGCCATTCGAGCGTGTCGAGCACGGGGGCGAGGCGGCCACCGCACAGCCGGTGGTAGAAGTCGTCGCGGAACCCTTTGAGGTCGATGTTGGCGGCATCGATGCGCGAGAACAGTTCGGCCCGCGGCCCGGGTTCCACATACCCGGCGCTCACTGCCACGGTGCGCAGGCCAACCGCATGGCAGGCGTCGGCGGTGTCGGCCGCGTACTCGAGGAAGACCACTGGGTCGTTGTAGGTGAACGCCACGCTCGCGCACCCTTCACGCAGCGCTGCGGCGGCGATGCCCTCCGGGCTGGCGGCGTCGGCCAAGGTGTCGGTGCTGCGGCTCTTGGAGATGTCCCAGTTCTGGCAGAAGCGGCAGGCCAGGTTGCATCCGGCCGTGCCGAACGAGAACACCGACGTACCCGGCAGGAAGTGGTTGAGCGGCTTCTTCTCGATCGGGTCGACGCAGAACCCGCTGCTGCGACCGTAGGTGGTGAGCACGATCTCGTCGTTCTCACGGGCGCGCACGAAGCACAACCCGCGCTGGCCCTCGTGCAAGCTGCACGCCCGCGGGCACACGTCGCAGCGAACGCGGCCGTCGGCCAGAGGTGTCCACCATCGGGTGGGGAAGGTCGCAGGAGGCGTCCCCATACCCAGAGCATGCACCCTCTGGCTGGCGACGTACAGCGCCGATGGTCCTCTGCTGTGCCGCCGGGGCCGGTCGCGCATGGGGCGCCCGACTACGCTGCCGCCGATGGGCGGGGGAACGAGCCGGTGGTTGGTGCGGTCGCCCGTCGTCGCTCTCACTGCGCTGGCTCTCACCGCTGGTGCCGCGTGCAGCGAGCAAGGAACCACCACCGTGGTGCGCGGTGCCGATGAGGTGCAGGTGCTCACGCCAGAGGAAGTGCTCGAGCAACGCCTACCGATGGTCACCGCCACCACCCTTGCGCCCGACCCTGACGACACCGGCCCTGCCGACACTGGCGGCGCCGACGACGCTGGCACCGCCGACACGAGTGCGGCCGACACCATTCCCCTCAACCAAGACGACCGTCCGCCGGAGGTGCGATTGTTCGCCGCCTTCGGCGCCTTCCGCGGTTGTCTGGAAGACAAGGGGTACGCCATCGAAGGCAACCTGCTCGACCCCAACAACCCGGCGATGCAAGACGCCGCCTATCGCGAGACCGTCATCACCTGCGCGGCGCGCACCGACATCGTCAACATCCTGCAGGAAGTACAGGCCACGCGGGCGAATCTCACCCCCGAGCAGGTCGAGCAACGCAACGCGGTGTTCGTCGAGCTGCGCGACTGCTTGCGCGACAAGGGCTGGACGGTGGAGTCCACCACCAGCGAGATCGGTCTGCTCGAGCCCACGGTGTTCCAGAACGCCGAGGGCATGCTCGACGAACGGGAGATCAACCAGTGCCTGTCGGAGATCAACCTCGGAGCATGAACCGATGAGAACTCGAACCGTCATCGGCGGCCTGTTGGCTGCAGCTGTCCTTGCGGGCGGCGGCCTCGCCATCGGTCGCCTCACCAGCGAGGAGGAGGGCGATCGCGAGTTGCTCATCGTGCCCCGCCCGGTGGAGCGACGGAACCTCGACGACGTGCTGTCGATCAGCGGTGAGGTGCGGCGCGACGAAATCCAGACCATCAACCTGCCCGTCGACGGCAAGGTGAGCAGTCTCGCGGTCGCCGATGGCGACACCATCGAAGTGGGCAACCCGCTCTTCGCGCTCGACGGCCGTACCGCCGTGGCGGTCGCCGGCGACTTCGCGTTCTACCGACGGCTCGACGTGGGCAGCGACGGCCCCGACGTGCGTCAACTCGAGACCATCCTCGCCGAAGCCGGGTACCCCATCTCCTCTGTCGACACGCTCTTCACCGAAGAGACCCGTGCGGCGCTCATGCGCTGGCAGGCCGACCGCGGCTATGGCGGCGCGACCCCCGAGCCCACCGAAACCCTCACCGTCGGGTTGGCGCCGAACCAGGCTGGCTACACCATCGGTTCGGCCAACACCGTGGCGTTCTCCATCGTGCCCAGCGCGTCGTCGGCGGGTGCTGCTCGTGCGCCGATGCATCCGCAGGGCACGCCGCAGAAGCCGGTCATCACCATTGCCGCCGACCTTGCCGAGGTCGACGAAGGCGGCCAGGTGGTGTTCACCATCACGTCGTCACCCGCCCCGGCCGCGAACCTCACGGTCGACCTCACCATCGGGGGCAGCGCCACCGGTGGCGACGACGCCGACGACGGCGACTACGACAGCATCACGGCCACCGTGGTGGTACCCGCCGGGCAGACGTCGGTGGCCATTCCGGTCGACGTGTTCATCGACGACATCCGCGAAGGTGCGGAGGAGATCGTCGTGTCGCTCACCGACCAGTTCGGCAACGACCCCACCTATGTGGTGGGCCCGTCGAACCAGGCGCGCGTCACCATCCGGGCCAACGGCGACGACCTGATACCGGTCATCACGGTCCGTTCGTCGGCATCCGTGGTGCGCGAAGGCGGCACGGTGACCTTCACCTTCACCAGCACGGTGGAGTCCGACGAGGCGCTCGATCTGGCCATCTCGCTCGGTGGCGGCGCGTCGAACGGCAACGACTACGCGCAGGTCGACTTCGACGACGTGTCGATTCCCGCTGGCGCAACGACGGCCACACTCCAGGTGCAGGTGCGCGACGACGCGCTGGTGGAAGGCGACGAACGCATCGTGGTGGCCGTGGTGCCCCACCCCGACGACCCGCCGGGCACGCCCTCGTACACCGTGGGCAGCCCGGGCCAGGCGTCGACCACCATCGAGAGCGACGACCTGCCCGAGCTCACCCTGCGAGGTGGCGGCGAGGTGGCCGAAGGCGGGGCGGCCTCGTTCACCATCGTGGCCAGCGCGCCCGTGGCCGCCGACACGTCGGTGAACTATCAGGTGGGTGGCACCGCCCAGCCGGGCAGCGACTACGAGACCCTCACCGGCACGGTGGTGCTGCGGGCCGGGCAGAGCCAGGTGACGGTGGGCGTGCAGACCATCGACGACGACGTGCTGTTCCTGCCGAGCGACATGGTGGTGGCCGACTGGCCGGCCCGCGTGGGCACCGTGGAAGTCGACGAAGGTGAGTTCGTGTTGCAGGGCGCACCCATCCTCACCCTCACCGAACCGGCGTTCACCATCACCCTGCAGGTGAGTGCCTCCGACCGTGCGGAGCTTGCCGTGGGGCAAGAGGTGCTGGTGAGCCTCAGTTCGGCAGGGCTCGATCTGGAGGGCGTGATCGCCACGCTCGACAGCTCTGCCACCATCGATCAGGCTGGCGCCGAGACCTACGAGGGCACCGTGGAAGTGGTGGGTGAACTCGACGCGGTCGACGGCGCGAGGGTCACCATCGACGTCACGCTTGCCGAGCGAGTGGGCGTGCTCGCCGTGCCGGTGGCTGCGGTGCTGCGCGTCGCAGGCGGCGACGAGGTGCGGGTGATCGCGGACGACGGCACCATCACCCGCGTGTCGGTCACCATCGGCCTCATCGACGGCGAGTGGGTGGAGATCGTGGAAGGCCTTCGCGGCGACGAGTTGGTGGTGGTCGACATCGACCCAGGTGTCGAGGCCTCCGGGTGATCGACGACACGCCACCGCTCGGGCAACCGATGCCGTTCCTCGAACTCGATGGTGTGTCGAGGGTGTACGGCGAGGGAGATGCTGCGGTCACCGCCTTGCGCGACGTGTCGTTGCGCATCATGCCTGGCGACTTCTTGTCGATCATGGGCCCGTCGGGTTCGGGCAAGAGCACGATGCTCGGGCTGCTCGGCTGCCTCGACCTGCCCACCACCGGCATCATCCGCGTGGGCGGACACGAGGTGACAGCCATCGACGACGCCGAACGCAGCAGGGTGCGCGGCCGCGAGATCGGGTTCGTGTTCCAGCAGTTCCACCTCATCCCGCATCTCGATGCGCAGGGCAACGTGGAGACCGCCCTGCTCTACCGCGGCTTGAAGGCCAAGGAACGCCGCGAGCGTGCCATCGAAGCGCTCGACCGGGTGGGCCTGGCGCATCGCCATGACCACCGGCCCGTTCAGTTGAGCGGTGGCGAACAGCAGCGTGTCGCCCTCGCCCGAGCGCTGGTCACCCAGCCGCGCATCCTGCTCGGCGACGAACCCACCGGTGCGCTCGACTCGAAGAACGCCGAGAACGTGATGGAGCTGTTCGCATCACTGCAGTCGCCCGAGCGAGCCATCGTGTTGGTCACCCACGATCCGGGTGTGGGCGCCGCGGCACGCAGGCGGGTGCGCATGCGCGACGGCCGCATCGTGGCCGACGAGACGGTGGCCGCGTGAAGCAGCTGCGCGAGCTGGTGGGAGTAGCCCTCTACGGGCTGTTCGCGCGGAAGGTGCGCACACTGCTGCTGCTGCTCGGGCCCACAATCGGCGTGGCGGCCATCATCGCCGCCGTCGGCCTCACCGACAGCGCCAAGGGCGACCTGAAGCGCAAGGTGGAACAACTGGGCACCAACCTGGTGGAGGCCTCGGCGGCCAGTGCGTTCGGTGCCCAAGACCCGGTACTGCCGGTCGACGCGGTGGATCGCGCGTTCACCGTTCGCAGCGTGGAGAGCGTGTCGGCGGTGCGCGAGTTGAGCAACGTCGTGGTGGCCCCCTACGAAGACGCTGCCGAGAACTTCGAGGTGGTGCCCATCCCGGTGCTGGCAGCCGACACGGCGCTGCCCGCTGTGTTGCAGGTGCCGATGGTCAGTGGACGGTGGCTCGACCCGTTCGACGAAGAGACCGGGGCGCGCAGCGCGGTGATCGGCATCGGACTCGCCCGCGAGTTCGACTACCTGCCGGGTGAGGTGCGCGCCATCGTGCTCGCGGGCATCGAGTACGGCGTGGTGGGTGTGCTCGACAAGGTGGAACTCGAGCCTGGCTTCGACAACGCGGTGTTCATCCCGTTCGCCGCCGCGGAAGCCGACTTCCTCGACGACGACATTCAGCCCAACAAGCTGTACGCGCGCGCCACGGAGGGAATGGAGAGCGACACCGCCGAGGCGTTGAAGGTGGCCGTCGGCTTGGGTGGCCCCACCGAGGTGCAGACCGAACTGAAGTCGGAAGCGTTGGAACTCGCATCGCAGAGCGACCGTCAGCTGCAGCTCATCGTGGTGGCAATGGGCCTGCTGGCCATCATCGTCGGCGGCATCGGCATCGCCAACGTGATGTCGATCTCGGTCATCCAACGATCGAGTGAGATCGGCATTCGCCGTGCGCTGGGCCACACTCGGGGCACCATCGCGATGCAGTTCCTGTTCGAGGCCGTGGTGGTGGGTGTGCTGGGTGGGGTGCTCGGCGTTGCACTCGGCGTCGCTGCTATCGGTGTAGGCGTCGCCGTGGCCGGATGGGTGTTCGTGCTGCAGCCGGTGCTCGTGCCGGGCGGCATCGTGCTCGCCGTGGTGATCTCGGTGGCCGCCGGCCTGATGCCTGCGGTGCGAGCGGCTCGTTTG
>DMQJ01000068.1:7342-7612 GCA_003455715.1 Acidimicrobiaceae bacterium
CGTTTGGAACCGCTCGAAACCCTGCGCCTCGGCTGACCTCCACCAGCCAGCCGAGGCAGGGGTTCCCACCGATCAGTCGGCGATCATCTCCCGCCACCACGCAACGATCTCCTGTGCGTGATGGCCCGGCACGACCACCAGATGGTTGCCCAGCGGGGCAGTCAGTAGTTCTCCTGCTCGCTCAGGAGCGACGGAGATGTCGACCTGGGTGCGGCAACGGCCGGGTCGAGGGGTGGTGGGCAGGGCCTCGCCGTCGGCGCACCACAACTG
>DMQJ01000481.1 GCA_003455715.1 Acidimicrobiaceae bacterium
GCAGCGGCCGGCGACTGGCCGTGAGGAAACAGTCGGGCCGCCAACTGCAGCAGGATCTGCGGCTGACCGTCGCCGCCCATCGTGCCGAACACCGACACCAGTTGGCCGTCGCGGGTGGCAAGTGCCGGGCACAGCGTGTGCGGCGGCCGGGCGCCCGGGCGAAGCTCGGCCGGGTGGCCGGGGTCGAGGCTGAAGCCCAGCCCGCGGTTGTGAAGGTTGATGCCGGTGGCGGGTTCGGCCAGCCACGACCCGAAGCCGGATGCGTTCGACTGGATGAGCGACACGGCCATGCCGTCGGCATCGGCGGTGCACAGGTAGGTGGTGTCGCCATCGCTGCCGGGCACCTGCCGTTGTGATGCCCGCTCGGGGTGCACCATCTCGGCCCGGCCGCGGATGGCCTGAATCAGTGCCATGCCGTCGGCGTGCTCGTGCAGCACCTGCGGCCTGTCGAACCCGGCTGCCGTTGCCGCTTCTACGAGCAGGTGCGCCCAGCGCTCGTCGTCGGGGTCGGTGGGCAGCTCGATGTGCTCGCTCGCAAGTGCCGCGGCGCCGAGGGTGAGGTAGCCCTGCGAGTTGGGCGGAACCGTCCAGAGCTCATGCCCCCACGCGCGGATGCGGAGGGGCTCGACCCATGTGGGTGCCGGATTCGCCAGGTCGGCCTCGGTGAACCAACCGTTGCCCAACGACAGCAGCCCGTTGCCGAACTCCCCGCGGTAGAAGGCGTCACGTCCGCCCTCGGCGACTGCTCGCAATGCACGGGCGACTCCTGGTCGGCGTACGCGAGCGCCCGGGCGGCGGGCTTGGCCAGACAACTCGTGCAGTTGCTGTTGGGCGGCGGCGTCGAGTTGCGAGGCCGAGCCGACCAGTAGTGGGCTGGCGGGGAACCCGTGCTCGGCCAGTGAGACGGCCGGCGAAAGCAGCGTCGCCAACGGCAGCGTGCCGAACCGCTGGTGCAAGGCGACCCATCCGTCGACGCAGCCCGGCACGGTGACGGTGCGGATGTCGTGCCGGAACGGCATCGTCCGGTGTCCCTCGGCGCGCAACACCTCAGCCGACGCGCCCGACCCCGCCCGGCCGCTGGAGTTGAGGCAGTGAACCTGCCCGTCGGGGGTGGCAACGAGCGCGAACAGGTCGCCGCCCATGCCGCACAGATGCGGCCCGACGACGGCGATGGCCGCGTTGGTGGCGATGGCTGCATCGACCGCATTACCGCCGAGGGCGAACGCCGCCAAACCGGCCTGGGTGGCCAGCTGGTCGGCGCTGGCCACCATGTGTCGTGGTGCCCGCACCGAGCCGAAGGGCGCTGCTACCGCCACAGTCCACGCTCTTCGAACACCTCTCGCAGCACAGCCGGCCGGTCGGTCATGATGCCGTCGACCCCGAGGTCGAGCAGGCGGTGCATCTCGGCCGGGTCGTCGATGGTCCACACGTGCACGTGCAAGCCGTGGCGGTGAGCCCGAGCGACGAAGGCCTCGTTGACCACCGTGATCGGGCCCTGTTTCACCGGCACCTGCGCGGTGTGAGCCCGCACACGAACCGGCCTGCCGTACCGCATGGACGTGACGCCACCGGGGCCGAGCGCGGTGCACAGGTCGGGCCCGAGCAGCGCACGTAGCCGGCGCATGCGCACGTCGTTGAACGCGCCGACGCACACCCGATCAAGCGAGTTGGTGCGTCGCAGCGTCGCCACCAGGGCGTCGACGGCGGCATTGCTCTTGCAGTCGATGTTCACGCGAACGTCGGGCCACTCGCCCAGGAGGTCTTCGAGGAGGGGGATGGGCGCCTCGCCATTCACCCTTGCCTGACGCACCTCGCTCCACGGCAGATCGCTGATGCGGCCGGGTCGGCCACAGGTGCGCTGCAGGTCGTTGTCGTGAAACGCGACGAGCACGCCGTCGGCGGTGACGTGCACGTCGGTCTCGATGTAGCGATACCCGAGGCCCACGGCGTACTCGAAGGCTGGCATCGTGTTTTCCGGGGCGTCGCTGGCGCCGCCGCGGTGGGCGAACGGGATGGGCCCGTCCCAGTCGAGATAGGGGTGGAGACGGCGTTGCATTGGCCCCAGTATCGTCGCTGTCATGACGGAAACGATCACTGTCCGCTCGCCCTACGACAACGAGGTCATCGGCGAGATCCCGGCCATGTCGGCTGCCGATGTCGATCGCGCGGTTGCCATCGCCAAGCAGGCCCTCCACGCCAACCCGCTGCCGCTGTGGAAGCGGGCCGACATCCTCGACAAGGCGGCTGCCCGCCTCACCGAGCGCCGGGAAGAGTTCGCGCGCATCATCGCCCGCGAAGCCGCCAAGCCCATCAAGACAGCGCGGGTGGAAGCTGAGCGGGCTGTGGGCACGTTTCAGTTCGCTGCGGCCGAGGCACGCAAGCTCGGTGGCGAGATGATCCCGCTCGATGCCATCCCATCGGGCGAAGGCAAGCTCGGGTTCACACTGCGGGTGCCCATCGGTGTGGTGGGCGCCATCGCTCCGTTCAACTTTCCGCTCAACCTGGTGGTGCACAAGGTGGGCCCGGCCATCGCCGCGGGCTGCCCCGTGGTGTTGAAGCCCGCCAGCCAGACCCCCTTCAGCAGCCTCACGTTGGCGTCCATGCTCGTGGAGGAGTGCGGGCTCCCCGCCGAGTATCTGCAGGTCGTCACCGGAGGCGGCAGCACGGTGGGCAACGCGCTCGTCGATCACCCCGACATCGCGCTCATCACGTTCACCGGCTCTCCTGAGGTGGGCTGGAGCATCCGTGCGCGGGCACCGCGCAAGCGCGTGGGCCTCGAGTTGGGCAACAACGCGCCCTGCATCATCGAGGCCGACGGCGACTGGCGCACCGCCGCAGCCAAGATCAAGGTGGCCGGGTTCAGCCATGCCGGGCAGAGTTGCATCAGCACCCAGCGAGTGTTCGTGCACTCGTCGATTGCCGCCGAGTTCACCGATGCGCTGGTCGAGCATGTCAACACGCTGGTGGTGGGCGACCCGATGGATGAGGCCACCGATGTGTCGGCCCTCATCTCCGGCAGCGAACGCGACCGCGTGGCCGAGTGGGTGGCCGAGGCCGACGCCCAGGGCGCCACCATTCGCACGGGGGGCACCGTTGGCGACGACGGTGTGCTGCGGCCCACGGTCATCGCCAATGCGACGCACGAGATGAAGGTGTGCGCGCTCGAGGTGTTCGGCCCCGTCGTGGCCGTGCAGGCCTACGACGATCTCGATGAGGCGCTGCGCCTCGCCAACGACAGCCGCTACGGGCTGCAGGCCAGCATCTTCACGTGCGACATCTCCAAGGCGCTGACGGCGGTGCGCACCCTCGACTTCGGTGGTGTCCTCGTGAACGAGGTGCCCACGTGGCGAGCGGATCAGCAGCCCTACGGGGGCCTGCGCGACAGCGGCAACACCCGTGAGGGGCCGGCGTTCAGCGTGAAGGAAATGACCGAGATCCGCATGGTGGTGCTGGGGTAAAAGCGCCCGCGGGCGACCCCGTGGGTCAGGGCACGACGAGGAGCGGGATAATCGTGTCGCCGGGGGCGATGCCACCCACCACCTTGCTGTCGGCGGGGCGCAGCACCAGCTCGTGTTCAATGCGCACCCAGTAGCCGCCGAACGACGGTGGCTGGTCGGCCGATGTCGGCACGGCCACGGTGCGGGTGCCCACCCCCGCAGAAGTCCATTCCTCGTGCAGGATCGTGCGCGTGCGCCCCACGCGCGCCGAGTTGCCGCCGGTGTTGGTGATCACCACCTCCACCACCCGGTAACCCACCTCGATGTTGGTGTCCATCGGTGCCCGCACCTGGATCTGCGCCGGCTCGCCCGCACGGACGGGGTTCGCCGCGACCTTGTAGGCCACGCCCACGGGCACGGCCTTGCTGCGCCGCCACTCGGCGTACACGGTGAGCGCCGTCACCAGCACCCCGCCGGCGATGAGCACGGCGCGCCACACGCCCTCGAATTGCCACACGCCGCCGACGACGACGACGGCGAGCACACCGAGCTTGCCGCCGAGTTGGTGATGCCAGGGATGATGCTCCACCGAGCCTTCGGGGGCAGGAGGGAACGTGCGCTGCAGACGGCGCTCATGGTCGTTGTCGCGCCCCGGGAGCAGGACGAGTTCGGTGGCGTCGCGCTCGTCAGGGCCGCGGCGCTCGCGCACCGCTTCCACTTCGATGGTCACGCTGGCCCGTGGCGAGTCGTGGGAACTCGGTGCATCGAGCGGAACCTGCAGCGTCACCTGATGACTGCCTGCGCCGCGAACGACGGTGTCAGTGAGGATGGTGCGTTTGGTGGGGATGGTGAGCGGCAGGTGCTCGACCGCAACCAGCGCCACCGTCGCCTGTTCGCCGTCGTCGAGACCCGACAACGTGCCCGCCACGGTGCCTCCACGTCGCACTTCCATCGTGTCGACGTCGAACCTGAGTCCCATACGTGCTCCCATGCAGTCGTGGTAGCCGCACAGTATGGTCCACAAGGTGACCTCGTCGAACGCCCCCGATGTTGCGTCCCTGCGCTGGGCAGTGCTCGGCGGTTCGAGCGGCATCTTCCGTCGCAGCCTGGCGCCTGCCTTCGTCGAGATGGGGCAGCACGTCGTGGACGCTGCCAGCCGCGACGGTGAGTCGCTGGAGCCGTACGCAGACGCGCTCGCTCGCTCGGATGTCGACGCGGTCTACATCCCCCTGCCCAACCACCTGCACGCCGAGTGGATCCACCGTGCGCTCGAGGCGGGCAAGCACGTGTTGTGTGAGAAGCCGCTGACGCTGTCGCCCGGCGACACCGCGTCCGTGTTCGACCATGCCGAGAGCGCGGGGTTGGTGCTGATGGAGGCGTACATGTGGCCGCACCACCCACGTGCGCGAACGCTCTTGGAGTTGGTGCGCAGCCGGGCGTTGGGGTCGCCTCAGTGGGGCACGGGCCGGTTCAGTTGGCCAATGGACATGAACTCGGGCGACCATCGACTCGACTTCCGGGGCGCCGGGTCGTTGTTCGACGTCGGCATCTACTGCATCGCTCCGTTCATGATGATGGCCCGCCGCGAGCCCGCCGCCGTGGCGGCCAATGCCGTGCGCAACATGCGTGGGATCGACGTGTCGATGACCGGTTGGGTGGATTGGGGTGGCGGCTTCGGCTCGGGCTTCGCCGTCTCGTTCGATGCCCCACACCAGCGCCAGATGGACCTCGTCTGCAGTGAGGCAATCGTCGAGGTGCCCGGCATGCACACACCCGGGCCTGCGGGCGTGAGCGAACTGGTCATTCGTCGGCGCGACGAGTCGGTCGAGCGCGTGCTGTGCGACGGGGGCAACGCGTACGCGCTAATGGTGAAGCAATTCGTGCATGCGGCGACGGGGGAGCAGGCCCCGGTGTTCGGCCGTGCCGAAAGCGAGCGGCTTGCACGAGTGCTGCAGGGTTTGCACGCCGCCAGCGTGCACTGATTACGGCAGCCGCGCCGCCGAGATCACCGTGTTGCGTCCGGCTGACTTTGCTCGGTAGAGGGCGAGGTCGGCGGCTGCAAGGGCGGCGTCGAAGCCGTCGTGTTGGTCGACCTCGGCGACGCCGATCGATGCGGTCACGGCGAGGCCGGGTGGCCAGGTGGGGTGGCTGGTCTCGGCCACGAGACGGCGCAGGTTCTCCGCTGTGCGTTCGGCGTCTGGAAGGTCGACTCCTGGGAGGAAGGCGATGAACTCCTCGCCGCCCCAGCGCGCAAACAGGTCGCCGGCGCGCAGCCCGGCCCGTAGGGCTCGAGCGCAGTGGGCGAGCACGGCGTCGCCAGCGGCGTGGCCGTGGCTGTCGTTCAAAGCTTTGAAGCCGTCGAGATCGAGATAGAGCACCGCCGCGGGCGTGCGATAGCGCTCGA